>JANOXY010000423.1:0-2227 GCA_031418675.1 Pseudomonadota bacterium | reverse complement strand
GTTCGAAGGACTTTCGCGTTCTCGATCAGTGCGTCCGCGCTCATTCGCTCCTCCAGGCGCCAGCTTTGGCGGGGCCGTTTTCAATTGGTAGCAAGTTCTATGTTCGAGAGGGATACCCACCGTCGCTCCATACCATCGTTTGCGGTGGGTCTATCTCCAGGGAAAGAGTCTCCCTTATCGTTCTTTCGCGGCGTACCGCGACTATAATCTCGACGGTAGAGCGCCTGCAAACCAGCCTCCGGGGACGGGTTTTCGCCGTACAGAGGCAGCCAGGTGTCCCCGAAACCGCCTGTGATTCTCGAGACACCGTTCGGTCGACGGCACGGGTGCCTGGCAACGGGCAGTAGCCCCGGTGTCAAACGTACCGACATATAGATGTGCTGAAACCTGCCTAACCCAGTTAGTCCGGTTTCAGGTTGAGTCTTACGGTCTGCCGGTGGCGGCGGTCATTTCGTTTAAGCCTGGCGCGGGGGTAGGTTTCGGGGTAGCTCTGAACTCCAGACCATCGAAATCTTCGCAATTACAATACCCTGGTTCAGTTTTGCGGTATCCCCTCCCGGTACCAAGGAAATTGAAGATCGGATCCGATCGGTGATTTTCCTAACAATCACCACGACGCGTGTTCGTAGCGTCACGCGCCCTGCGAGCGATGCGCGCTCTGCGGTGCGCGGGTGAGACGTGCGCAGGTCCGGCAGCAGGTGCCGTGGCGTTGCGGGCAAAAAAAAGCCCCGCGATGCGAGGCTTTCAATTTCAAGCTGGCTGCTTGTGCTTAGACTCGACGGCGCAGCTGCACCAGGCCGAGCACGGCAGACCCCATCAACAGCAAGGCTGGCGGAACTGGCACCGGCGCTGGCGCCGAAGTGACAAACAACTGGCCACGGATTTCGCCGGCTGGGTTGGCTGTAGTATGGATGTTGACGTAAAACTGCGTCGCGCTGTTGACAGCCGCGGTACCACCGCTCGTCAACAGCGAAATTCCATTTGCATCGAACACCGCTGCCACATTATAGCCGAAGACATTAGGGGCTATAACTATCGGCGCACCGAGATCCATCAAGATGCCAGCATCAGCACCCGGCAGCGCGAGGCCATGGATATGGCCACCCGTCGCAGGCCCGGTCAAGCCTATGAACGTCACATTCAGCTGTAAAGCGCCGCTAACGTCATCCAGGGATCCGGTCACAATACCGCCACCAAAATAGATCGGCGGAAGGTCCAGCAGATGGGTCTCCTGGTCGGCGTTCAGCGCGCCGCCAAATTGCCACATCGCTGCGTTTGCAGCCAAGGGAAGCGCCAACAAGGCGCCGAATATCAGTCCTATCAATTTACGCGGCATAGTGCTTTCTCCGTAGACGTTTTGGGATCAACCCTCAACGCGGGGGTCGAAGGGGGCGAGTTACCCTTGCATGATCGAGGCCAAATCTGCGCTCCGCAGCATTCGCACGCCAAATCAAAGACATCGGCGGGTGATCCAGATCGACCTACCGATTGACTGTAAAGAACCTCAGAAATATGGGCGTTCGGGTGCATAGAATTTCTTGTCGATTTTACACATTGACACGATCGCATCACTTGCTGAATAGGCAGATGAGGGCTGGGTGTCCCTAATCGGCTGCGTGGCCCAGTGAGCTTGCTTGGGGACTGGCGCGAAGTCTGCACGTCCGTTCAGTGGCGACCGGCTACGAACAATGCACAGAGCATTTCTGAGGGTGGCCTGACTTTCTGCCTGATTGTGGCGGGGTGTGGCCTGAGGCCGCCACCCTCGAAGACGTCGCCCAGGTCACACCGCCATTCACAAGCCAGCCATGAGGCTCGCACCGCGTGGCTCGGCTGGTAGAATGCGGCGACATAGCCGGGACCTTGGCTACCCCCATTTACCACCGAGGAACATCGTGAATAACTACGAACCGCAACTTGAAAAAATGCGCAAAGCACCGGGCTTCATCGCGGCGCTCGATCAAAGCGGCGGTTCGACTCCCAAGGCCTTGCAGCTCTATGGCATCGATGCAGGCGCTTGGTCCGATGATGAGGGGATGTACGCCTTAGTTCATGAAATGCGCGCACGCATCGTCATGAGTTCGGCCTTCAACGGCGCACGCATCCTTGCCGCAATCCTGTTTGAAGGCACCATGGATCGTGAATTTGGCGGCCAGCCAGCGGCCGACTATCTGTGGAAGGTAAAAAACGTCGTACCTATTCTGAAGGTCGACAAGGGCCTCGCCGACGA
>JANOXY010000422.1:0-6652 GCA_031418675.1 Pseudomonadota bacterium | reverse complement strand
CCCCCCCGCCCCAACCCCCGGGTGGGGCGCCAGATCGCCTCCGCGTGGGTGAATGAAGTCGTGGGCCTTTTTGCCAACCAACGCCTCGACCGCCCCGCCGCCAACCCGCGCGACCGCGCGCCCGACATGCGGGCGGCATTACTTCAGGTGCCGAACTGGGCTGAGCATTGGGTGAAGATGAGTATCGGTGTCGGCAAGGGCGCAAAAGCCGAGCCGGGCAAGATTGAAATGCTCGATATGACCAAAGATCAAGGCGGACGCGCCACCCAGGTTTATTTGCGCGGCCGCTTTGAACTTGACGCCGACGAGGCGCTGCTGTTTGAACTGCGTCCAGGCCAGTGTCGTTTCTGGAATCTGCATCTTGCCAACGAGCTGTCACAAACCCTGGACTTCATGAACCATCAGATAGGACTCAATGGTTACAGCGCCACGCCCGATGCCGACGGCGCCTATCGGCTCGTGATCGCGACCAGCGATCCCGGCGTGCCAACCTGGCTCGATACCACGGGCTACACGCGTGGCTTTTTCTGGGGACGCCTCGATCGCTGCGATCAGCACACCGCGCCCGTGGTCAGCAAACTCAAGCTGAGCGCCCTACGCACGCAGCTGCCGGCCGCTACACCGCACGTCAGTGCAGCCGAGCGCGAAGCCAGCTTGCGTTTGCGTCGCCAAGGCGCCCAGCTCAGGCATCGCTGGTAAGGGCGGAACAGGCACGCCATGCAGCGTTATCGACCTCAACTGTCCTTTGTACTGGTATTGGTACTCGGCTACGTTAGCCTCGACTGGTGCTATCGACAGGTTCCGGATCAAATCCTCGCCGATCGGGTCTACCGCTGGGCTATCAATCAAGTTGCAGCGGGTATCATCAATTCCGTGGCTCCCACCGCGCAAGTCAAGGTGGATGCCCACCGCTTGGTCTCGCCACGCGCAACGCTCGAAGTCGTACGCGGTTGCGACGGCTCGGGTCTGCTGTTTCTGCTTGTTGCGGCGGTTCTCGCCTTCACTGCTTCGTGGTCTCACAAACTGGTGGGCTTGCTGGTGGCGTCGGTCCTGGTTTATGTATTGAACGAGGTGCGGGTCATAACGTTGTATTTTGTGCTGGTGAGCTACCCGAGGTGGTTCGTGCCTTTGCACACCAGCCTTATCCCGGTGCTGATCATGGCGCTCAGCGCCATGTTCTATCTGTGGTGGACACGCTGGGTGTCAGCAGCGGCTAGCCATGTCTCCGGCTAAGCTCG
The DNA here is from genome assembly GCA_031418675.1 of Pseudomonadota bacterium. GTDB lineage: Bacteria > Pseudomonadota > Gammaproteobacteria > JADJYF01. The sequence continues at coordinate 5,414 of JANOXY010000422.1, read as the reverse complement.
CACTGCGCATCGCCTTGGCAGCGGTCATCGCACTCATGGTCACGCAGTTTGCTGGCCACGCCATGGTTGATGCGCTGTTGCTGCCCTTGGCGTCGATCACTGACACCCTCTCGGCCGTTTATACCGCGCAGTTGTCATGGCAGCCCGGCGCCACCGACATGGTGCGTATCACCGCACAGTTATTCGACGGGCCGCTGGCACTCGCACCGCTCGGTATCCACAACGGTGCCGAAGTCAAAGCGGCCATTCACCTGGAACACATACTGCTGCCCGTGGTGGTGTTGTATGCAGTGCTGGGCGCATGGCCGCAGCCCGATTGGCGGCGGCGGATCATTGTGATGCTGGCTGGTGTGCCGAGCGCGCTGCTGGCGGTCGCGCTGACCACACCCTTTTTGTTGGCTGGCAAGATCGAGATGCTCCTGCAACAGCGCGCAGCAGCGATGGGCGTGCCGCGCGCCGAACCAGGCCTGTTGCGATGGATGCTGTTCACCGAGGGCGGCGGCCGCTGGTTACTCGCCATCGTGCTGGCGCTCCTTATCATCACGGTAGTCGACATCATGCTGCCGGCCCGCAGCAACACCAGCGCTGCCGGTCTGCCACACCGAGCACAACGGGAAGGATCAGAGCGACGCGGCGAGCGAGGTCGTGGGGCCGTGGACAAGCTACCGACCACGCCTCGCTGAGAAGCGCGTACCGCCGCAGATCTCTCGCTTAACCTGCAGCAAGTGACAGGCTTGGCCAGTATTGCTCGAATTCTTCCAGCACCTCGCAATCGCAACGAGCGCCATGGCGAGCCAACCATTGCAGTACCGGCAGCGGTGCCAGGTCATTGGCGGAGAGATACGCTTCGCTACAACGAAAGCTGTGGTCGCAGCCGGTCACGGCCAAACCTTCCTCCAGATACTCGAATAATTCGCACGCGACATGGCCATCCATAGGAGCGCCGCTAGTCACGGCCCTGGGATCAATCTTCAAGCGGTGGGGGCGTATGTCGCTGGCTCTATTGCTTATCATGTGGGTGCTCCTCGCGATCAAATGCCGCATACACAATGGAGCCTGCGCCCCCAATGTTAGGAATTTGTGGCAAGACAGCACCGACACGTATAAATGGAGCATCGGGTCACACAAATGTCACGGACCATGCACGGCCTGGCGCGCGTGAAAGTCGCAGCGAAAGCGCGACCTGGCGCGCGGTCCGACGAGACGTCGCGCGCGGCCGCGTATCGATTCAATCGGTGATTGCAGCCAGTACCAGGCTCGCCATCACGGCCACACGTTCGAAATGGTAGCTGTCTTCCATCAGACCGGTCGAGAGGAAAACCAGCGTCAAATCGCGGGCAGGATCGACTGAGAAACCGGTTGAACCGGCGCCAAAACCGCCGAAGGTACGCGGCGAATTCATGACACTGAACAGCCCAGGCAGATTGCCCTCGCCACGCACAAAAAAACCACAACCGATATTGGCCGGGTAGGCCAGCCAGTTGCGCGTGCCGCACCACATATCAAACAAAACATTACGCAGCTCGCCACTGTGGTTGCGTGTGCAAAAATCGAGCATGGCCGGCGAGAGCAAACGCACACCGTCGAGTTCACCACCCCGGCGTAACATCTCAGCGAAGCGGTAGAGATCTTCGACCGTGGTCATACAACCACCGCCGGGAATTTCACAACCGGGTGTCGCGAGCAGACTCCCTATGCCCTCCACCGCTGCTGCCGGCAACAGCGCCGGCAGATCCTTATACGACACCTTAACCGGGCACAGACGCGGCATCAGATCGGCGCGCGGTCCCAGGCTGGTGTCGCGCATAGCCAGGGCATCGAAGACATCCTCTTTTAACATCTGGGCATAACTGCGGCCACGGCCATCGGCGCGCAGACACATAGCAGCGATGATCGTGTGGCCAAGCAAAATGGAGTAGTTCACCCGTTCGCCGGGCTGAGATTCCAGCGGCAGACCGCAGGCAAACGCCAGCAGCTGATCAATGTTCATCAATACCTGAGGTGGTACGGGTGGGATCGCCGACAGCACGCCACTGGTGTGGGTGAGTAAATGAAAAAGATTAACCTTCTCCTTGCCCAAGGTGGCAAATTCCGGAATCAATTCTGCAACTGGCGCATGCAGTTTCAACAAACCCCGTTCAACCAGCGACAAGGCCAGCACGTTAGTAAATTGTTTGGCCACCGACATGGTCGCAAACACCGCATTGTTGCCCAAGGCCAGACCGGCCGCGCGATCGGCATAACCCTCCACTACATCGAGCACCACCTGGCCACGCCGCGCGACCCGCATGGCCACACCGTGACAGCGACCGGCATCGATATCGGCCAGTATTGCCTCGTGTACACGACCCAGACGTTGGGCGTCGAAACCGAGTGTGTTGAGCATCGATGAAGAAGGCAAAAACGTGGCTTGGGATTGACTGGACATGGGCTTAACCTCGCAGATTGCATGTGTGTGCTGTTCGGCATCGTAAGCGAATTCTCACTACCCTTGCGCGCCGAGGTCAGGTGTCGGGATTTCACGGTAGTGTGTCCATCATCGACTCTCAGTTTGACGATAGCCCTGGATTTAAGGGTTTTGGCCCAGTTTCCAGCTGGCGCGTTGGTGGTCAGTATCGCGCGCGGCCCCGTCATCGAATACGGCACCTTGCTGGCTGCGCTGCAGCAGGGCGCCGGAGCGGAGGAACCGAAGCGAATGCGGAAATACGTGAGGACCTCGAGCAGCGCTCGGGATGCAAAATGCCGAGCGCAGGAGTTTTTCTTCAGCCTGTTAGGCTCATTCCAGCTCTGCTATCGCTCCCAATCGCTCAGATCTATCGACGCTGGACTCGATCTTGTCTGAGCGAGGGTGGTATCGTCGTCGCGGAAAGAAATTCCACCGTTTCCAAGGAGCACATGATGAAGGGGATGATAGAAGTGGGCGCAATCGCCCTCGCGTTGTTGATAAGCGGCGTGGCAGTGGCGCAAGCGCCAGAAGAGGCGCAGAAGATGCAGGCCGCCAAAACGCAGACCAAAATGATGACTGAACAGGAATTACACAAAAGTCTGATGCAGAACCAGGCGGAGCAGCAACAGCTGCACACCGCGCTTAAGCAGAAACAGCAAGAGCAGCAGCAAATCATGCAGCATATCGAGCAAGTGAAAGCCGCGAAGTAGCGGGAGAGTCTTCGCAGTCATCCTGAATCCACGCTACGGCACCCCACGTTGGACACTTGAGGTGCCGTAGCGCCGTCCCGCCCGAGGTCAGCAGGCCCGTGCACCGCGCGTGCAATCGACACGCTTGTGCCCATGCACTTGCGCTGCTGGCCACGACCTCGAATTACCAGCGTAAATAGCGCGGCCCGAGTAGCGCCCCGAGTGCGGTGGGCAGCGCAATGCCGAGCACGTACCAGATGGCGAGAAAAGGTGCCTGCATTTCCGGACAGTGCAAACAATAAAGCAGGGTTGCGGTTGCACCGGCTAATAGTCCTGCGCTAGCACCCGCCATGCGCAGCCGGGTAGGTGCGAGCCCCGCCAACGCCCACATGCTGCCGCCAAACACCGGCAGAGCGAGCATGGCTATCAACCACGGACACACCATCCAGCTCACTCCGAACACCATGGGTAACCGCTGACCCGGCGCGGCCGCGATCAAGCTGAGGATTGCCAGTAACCACAGTGCAGCGATAGGTGCGGCAATGGCGCCCGGGGCGTGGCCCACGGGTGTACCTGGCCGCGACAGCCGCAGGGCATACATGAGGCTCGCCAGTATGAGGCTGGCAGCAAAGCCCGATTTGACCCAGAACATGGGTAAGCGCAGGGCGGCGGCGAGATCAACGCGAATATCGAGCGTGCCGGCCAACAACAAACCGCTAACCGCAGTACCCAGACCAAGTCCGACCGCAAAACGGCGCCCATAGGCGGGCGGCACACTGCCAGCATCGCCACGCGCGAGCATCGCCACAAAATCGTCAGTCTTCATGCTTTGCTCCCATCAGCAATGCCAGCGCCTTCAGTCCGCGGTGCACACCAATCTTGACAGCCGACTCCGACATACCGCATGCCGCCGCTGCTTCAGCCACCGACAAGCCCTGCAGCTTCATATGCACTATCGGCAGACGTTGCTGGGGCGGCAGCTGATCGAGAAATAGCCCGAGGTCATGGCGCGCCTCGGCCGCATCGAGATCAGCACTGGAAAAAATCTCGAGATCGTCGTCGAGCGGATCGTGCAACTGCTCGCGTAAAGCGCGCCGGCGTAGCATGTCGATGAGTTTGTATTTGGCAATTGCATGTATCCAAGCTGTCAACGGTTGCGCGGCATCGTAGGTATGCCGCTGGTTATGCAGTGCCAACAGGATCTCCTGCAGCAGATCTTCCACATCATCGGGCAGACCTCTCAAGCGATGCCGCAGAAAGCCGCGCAGGTAGGCGCTTAACTCCTGCAGGAAGGTCTGATAAGCACGGGCATCACCGGCGAGCCCCTGCAGCAGCAAATCACGCAGGCGCCGCTCGGTGCTTTCTGTGTGCCCATTACTCTTCATTCGTTACACAGTGGCCTTTGGTTACAAGCGCGTGTGGACCGGCAGCGCCGGACGACAATTTTGCCCGAGCGTGTAACCAATCACCACGGGATAACGAACTACTCCACAAGCAAGGCTGAATCGTTAAACACCGCAAGCACCGACATGAACGCCATACCAGCAACAACACATCCCCACCGCGCCACCTTGATCGCCGTGCTCGCGATCCTGTTGGCACTGGTAGCCACCACCAGCCGGGCCGATTGCACGGTACACAGCGGGCCCCGTACAGCGGCCTTGGTTGAGCTCTACACCTCCGAGGGCTGTTCGAGTTGTCCACCCGCTGATCAACGCTTGGGCACCCTGGTCGAGGCCCTGTCCGCCGATGCCGAAATTGTGCCCTTGGCGTTGCACGTGAGTTACTGGGACGAATTGGGCTGGCAGGACATTTATGCCCAGCCGGCCTTCGATCAGCGTCAACAATGGCTGGTGCAGGCGAATCAGCAGCGGACGGTTTATACACCGCAGTTTTTTGTTGCCGGTCGCGAGCTGCGTACTTGGCACAAGGACCTCGACGAGGTGGTGCGGGCGGTCAATGCCCGGCCCGCCGCTGCTCACATCAACATCGAGGCAAAGCCCGCAGGTAACCATCAGCTAACGTTAGACGTGGTGGTCGCCGAGGCGCAAACACGCGGTACTGCCGTGTTGTACCTGGCGCTCGCCGAGAATGGCCTGCAAAGCAGCGTCAAACATGGTGAAAACGGCGGCACAACCTTGGCCCATGAACATGTTGTGCACACCTGGATAGGCCCGCTCGCGCTGCCGCCAGCGGGGCACACAGAGCACCGCACGCTGCCACTCGCTAAGCATTGGCAGCGCGCTAATCTCGAGGTCATCGCTATCGTGCAGGACCCC
>JANOXY010000421.1:0-7659 GCA_031418675.1 Pseudomonadota bacterium | reverse complement strand
ACTTCCAGTTCACGCCCCACGACGTGTGGGACTATGACGCCACTAATGGCATTGTCGTCACGGATCTCACGATTGGCGGCAAGGCGCAGCACGTGGTGGTGCAGGCCAATCGTAATGGCTACGTTTATGTGCTGGACGCTGCCACCGGCAAATTTGTCCAGGGTAGCCAGTACACCGAGCGTTTGAACTGGGCTAAAGGCCTGGATGCCAACGGACGTCCGCTGTTCGATCCTAAGTATGTGCCGATGGCCGGCGGCAATCCCGAGTACATCTGCCCCGGTAACGTCGGCGGTAACAATGGCTCCTTCACCTACGCCTATAGCCTGCAGAGTCGCATGCTCTACATTCCCGGCGTTGAAGCCTGCGGCAAGATGGAAAAAGAAACGTCGGTATTTCTGAACGGCACGCCTTTCTGGGGCGGCGGTCCGGGTGTGACGGAAGGTGAAGACGGGTCGTCCTACGGCACGGTGTCCGCGATGGATCCAGCGACCGGTAAAATCAAATGGCGTTATAAAGACGACTACCCGATCGTCGGCGGCGCGCTTGCCACCGGTGGAGGCCTGGTGTTCACCGGTAACCAGAGCGGTTTCGCGCTGGCACTGGACGACGCTACCGGCGAGGTGTTGTGGAAGTTCCAGACTGGTTCAGCCTTACGAGGTCAACCCGTGACGTGGAAGCAGGATGGGCGTCAGTACGTGGCCTTGCTCAGCGGTGGTGGTGGCATCGTGACCTCGATCATCGGGCAACCGCCACTCGATACCCCCGGTAGCGCACTGGTGGTGTTCGCACTGCCGGCGGCGAACTAGTGATGGCACGCGCGTCGATTCACTGCGGCGCGCGCGCCGCTTCGCGTCTGGTAACAGGTGTATTTGGTGCACTGCTCGTCACCAGCAGTGCGAACCTGGCGGCGGTCGAAACCGTGCCACTCAAGGTCTGTCTGCTGGCACATAACGCACCTTACTCAATACGTGCCGATGAGCGTGGATTTGATCTCGACACGGCCCGCGCGGTAGCGAACCACCTGTCGCGACCGCTCGCAATCGAGTGGACAGACAACGACCCCCACATCGAAGAATTCGACGATAGTGATTTCCCCCTGCGCAAGCTCGCCAAGGGCGCTTGCGATGTGATCTTCAGTATCCCCGGCCCGGCCGCCGACACCTTGCGTCAAAGCCCCAAGCTTGCACTCGGCGCGAACTACTACGGCGCTGCATTCGAATTGCTGAGCTGCGATAGCGCAGCCCCGAAAGCCCTGCGTGCGCTGCGTGGCATGAGCATCGCCATTCAGTCCCAGACCGTCGCCCACTTCGCAGCTTTGATGGTGAAAGCAAAACCGGCCAATTATTTTTCCCTCGACGCTGCCCTCGAAGGACTGCGTAAACACGAGACCGATGCGGCGCTGTTGTGGGGGCCGACGACCGGCTGGCGCTTGAATCAGGCGAATAAGCAGACAGACAAAGCCTGTGGCTTTGTCGCGGACTACGAACCACCGGCCGCGGTGCGGTGGAATCTGGCGGTGGCAACACGCAAGGACGATGCGGCTTTGCGCCAAGGGATTGACGACGCGCTGGCAGCGCTCAACGCGCAAGGCGAATTGAAGCGCATTGCGGCGCGCTATGGCGTGCCCTTACATGCGCCCTTTGAGCGTGCCTACAGCCTCGGTGCTCTGAACGATCTGCAGCAGGGGCGTTGATTCTTCGCTACGGTCGACGCGCGGTAACTCGCGACAATTTAAGCGGGCGAGCTTAGCCAACTACCGGCCAGCGCGACCACGCACACCACGATGACAATGATACCCAGCCACTCAAGCGCGATGGCCGTGCCTGACGAACGGGCCGTGCCCATCAACACCGGATCGCGCGCCAATAGATGCAGCGCAATGACATGTAATGGCAGCAGCACCGCGTTGACCACCTGACTGGCGTAGATCAAAGGAATGAGCGGCAGCTTGGGAATCGATACCACACCGACCGCCGCCACGGTCAAGCCGATGAAGGCCGCATAGAACAACTGAAAGTGTCGCGAATCGAGATCGAGCGAAGCGGGCGCGCCCAGACCTTCGGCGATCGAATAGGCCGTGGCGATAGGCACGATGGCCGCGGCCAATAGGGAGGCACCGAGCAGGCCAACGCCAAACAACAAAGTAGCAAACGACCCCGCCAATGGACGCAGCGCGGCGGCGGCATCAGCGGCATCTTCGATGTGTACACCGGCACGATTGAGAGTTGCGGCGCAGGCGACCGCGATAGCGAGACCGATCACGCCAGTCAGTAACGAGCCGATTACGACGTCCACCCGTTCCCAGCGCAGATTTGCGATCGCAATTTTTTTATCGACGGCATAGGACTGGATAAAAGCCAGCCCCCACGGCGCGAGCGTGGTGCCTAAGGTCGCCGCGATCGCCACCCAGGCGCCCGCGTTTACTGGCCAATTCGGTACGAGGGAATTGACCCACACCGCCTGCCAGTCAGGCGCGGCCAGAATGCCATCGACGATATACAACGCCAGTGTGGCTGAGATCACCAGCAGGATGCGCTCAATACGATGGAAGGAGCCAAGCACCACTAACAGCGAGATCAGCACACCCGCCAGCGGCGCACTGATCCACGACGGTATTCCAATCAGCGAGCCCGCCGCGGAAATGCCAGCGTACTCCGCGCAGATCGTGCCGAAGTTGGTCAACAGCAAGCCGATCGCCGCGACATAACCCCAGGCGTGACCGTAACGATGGCGCAGGGCGGCGACAAAGCCCTTGCCAGTCGCGGCACCAATGCGCACTGCAATCAGATGGAATTGAATCAACAACAAAGTGGACAGTGGAATGATCCACAGCAGGCGATAACCATACTCGGTACCGAGCACCGAGTAGGTCGTGATGCCGGCTGGGTCGTCATCGGACAGCCCGGCTAACAGACCTGGGCCCAGTACACCCAGGAAGCAGGTCATCGCACCCAGACCCGCGCGGCGCAGGTGCTGAAAACGTACGGCAATGCCACGACGCGGGTGGGTAACTCCGTGGGGTGGCGCGCCCACACGTTCGCGACGCGCCTGGGCGAGACGCAGCGCCTTTTTGTGTATGGCTGCAAGACGATGGGCAGAGACACCCGCGGGCTGGTGATGCCCGCTCATAGCGACTGGCTCAAGCGCCGGTCTCCGCCACCAGTTTCTGGAACAGCGCCAGTCGTTCGCGCGCAATGCCGCCGTTGGCAGCCTGCCTGCGGATCGCACAATCGGGCTCATGCACGTGGCGACAATTGGCAAAGCGACAGTGGCCGAGCAGGGGCGCAAATTCGCGAAACCCTGCGGCCAGATCGGCATGACTCAAATGGTGAATGCCAACTTCCTGCATGCCCGGACAATCGATGAGGGTGCTGTGCGCGTCGATGTGATACAGGCGCGAAAAGGTCGTGGTGTGACGACCACTGCTCAGCGCGCTCGATAATTCGCCGGTCACCGCCGCCGCTGCCGGGATCAGGGCATTCACCAGACTGGACTTGCCCATGCCCGACTGCCCGCACAGTACGGTGCGCCGCCCGTGCAGACGTTCCAGTAACACCAGCGGCGCGGACGGAGCCGCATCCTGGGCCGGGCGCGCGCTGAATTCGATCAGCTCGTGGCCAGCACCGACGAATATTTTCAGGCGGGCCCGGGCTTGTTCGGCGCCGGGCAGGTCAATCTTGTTCAAGGCCAGCAGCGTATTGACGCCGGCGGCGTCGGCAACCAGCAAAATGCGGGTTAGGAATTCTTCTGAGGCGCGTGGCTCGACCGCCGCCAGCACCAGCACCTGATCGATGTTCGCGGCGATGCCCTTACGCTTGTGTGCATCGGAGCGCTCCAGGTAATTGCGCCGTGGCAGCAGGCTTTCAATCACCGCACTTTTTGCGCCGGTCATGGCGAAGCTGACCTGGTCACCGCACACGGCCTCGTGTTTGCGGCCGCGTGTCACACAGCTCAGTGTTGCCCCGTCATCGCCTTCCACTTCATAGCGCCGACCGAAGACAGCGACAACCGTACCGGTGGTCGCGCTCAAACGGTGGCACGCATAATAGCGAGACCGCTAGCGTGGCTCATGCAAAGCTCAGGTAGGGGCATAGTGGTCATAACATCCTTAGCGGTGAGTCGAGCGTGATGATTGCAGCGGCGTGGCCGTGTCCCGTATTGCTACACTGGGTGGGAACAACATAACAGGCTAACCCTACTCATGAAACTCACCAGCTTCCAAGCCACCGCCGAGGGTGGTTCACGTTTCCTCGAAGTCACAGCGCCTTTCGCGCTGGAACGCCAAGACGAATTTGGGTACACACTGAAGCTATCCACGCCCTACGCCTCACCCAATGTGCAGTTTGTTGAGCTGCCGGCTGGTATGGATCAGGATTGGCACACTGCACCGGCACGCCAGCTGGTGGTGGTGTTATCCGGTGAAATCGAAGTGGAGACCACCGATGGCGAACGTCGGCGCTGGCGTGCGGGCGAGGCCTTCGTGCCGGCGGATGTGAGCGGACGCGGCCATCGCACCCGCTGTATCGGTGGCACGGTGCGCTTGTTGTTCGCACCGTTGCCGGCAGGATTTGCTTTTGAGGGTATGTGAGGCGCCGCTTACGGCTGCCCCGCGACCCCCGGCAGGCGAGTGATGTCGCCCAGCCATGACTGTGCCGAGCTACACCACAGCTGACGTTTGGGTATCAGCTCAGCCCGTTGACGCAGGGTGCCGACCCGCAGGCCATAAACTTTTGGCCCGTCGCCGGGCGATGTGGCATATAGATTCGATCCGCAGCGTTCACAAAAACCCTGCTCGCGCGGGCGCCCGCTATCGGCAATCTTGATATACACCTTGGGCGTACCACGTTTGACCGTAAAGCGGTCTTCGAGACTGAAGGCCACCACCCGAAAGGCCGAGCCCGACATCGACTGGCAATCGGTGCAATGACAGATGACCACACGCTCGGGATCTATCTCTGCTTCGTATTCGATACTTCCGCAATGGCAGCTGCCGTCGACATGCATAACTTCACCCCTTATTTATCGGTAGCGGCCATTTGACCACTTCACCACTTTCGTCGTATTCGGGAAACACCGTCACACTCACAACCTTGGCGCGCGCGATGCCAAAGGTCAGATCGAGCACACGATCGGTGTAGTACTTTTCGTCCTTGCTGATTTCAACCTCCAGATCCAGATGGGGATATTTCATGAGCAAAAGTTTGCTGCTCAGGCCCATGGGATTAAAACCACGCACCAGGGTATAGGGATGGTAGGAGGTGATATGGGACAAACGGAAATCATTGTCGGAATCAAAGGACAGCTCGAGCCGCAGCATGCGGTAGGTCCAGATCGACGACAGCTCGCCGTCCTCGTGGGCATCTTCGCTATTGCGATCCGGGGCGCCCAGCGCGATCGTGATCTCGTCTTGTGTGCTGCCCAGCAATAACGCGTCAACACCTTGGTGCGGATGAACGTCCATCTTAGGTCGGGAGAGTCGCGACCATCTCGTCGCGCACCCAGCTCGCAAGCAGCGTACGCAGCGACGCGATGAAAGCCAGCGGTTGATCGAGCAGCAGATGGTGTTGGGCTTCCGGGATCTCGATGATGGGTGACTGCGGCCCCATGAGCTCAGCCATATAATCAGCCGTATCCCGACTCACCAGCGCGCTGCTCTGTCCGAAAATCAGCGCCGCGCGGCAGCGCAAGGCCTGCAGGTGTTCGTGAAAGGGTTCGCCCCAGCGCCGCGCATTCATGGTGTTGGTATCAAATTTCCAGGTCCAGCCTGCGGCTTCTTCCTTGAGCGAATGGCGCGCGATGAACTCGACCAGGAACTCGTTAGCACAATCCTGCTGCGGCAGCAGGCGGAAGCGTTCGACCCCCACCTCAAAACTGGGATAGTGGCGTTGGATGCTGCGTGGCCGCGACGGCATGACCGGCGGGCCGTCTCCTTCGGGACGTCGAATCGGGCTATCAACTATTACCGCACCACCCACTTCGTGGCCATAGGCGGCGCCGAAGCGCATGGTCATATAACCACCGAAAGAATGTCCTACAACGAAGGGGCGCTCACCCAAACCGGCATCGTGCAAGACCGCGCGCATCTCCTCGGCGCGGAAATCGGCGTTGTACTCCGGCCGCTTGCCACTGTCCCCCATACCCGACAAGTCGAGGGCCGCGATGCGGAAGTCACGGGTAAAAAAGGGCGCAATAAAACGCCACCAGTTGGCGTGGGCGCCGCCGCCGTGCACGAATAATATGCCGCGCCGATTGGCTCGTTCGTCATCGCCTGGCCACAGCAGGTAATGGATCGGGCAGTCGGCAACCGTCACATAGTGCGAACTCATCGCCTGCGCAAGCGCCCAATCGAACCAGCTGGGGGTCGCGCGCCGCACCTGTAATCGCGGGTCGTGGAAGTCAGGTCGGGAAGGCTGGGACATGGGGTGATGATTAATGCTCAATTTTCCGTGTTTGTATCACACGGCGTCGCGGTAGCGCCCGCAGGGTAATGTGGTCGCGTGTTTATCGACGACCGCCTCTGATGATACCCGCGCGTAAGCCCGCAAGGGTCGGTTAGACTACGGCCAACCGAACAGCATCAGGGGAGCCTCCATGTCAGTCGTCGAATATTCCGTGCAGGGACACATCGCCACCGTCACACTCAATCGCCCGGAGGCGCGCAACGCCATCAACCCGGAGGTTGCTGGCCGTCTCGCTGACGCCTGGCAGGCGATCCGCGACGATAACAATGTGCGGGTCGCCCTGTTGGCCGCCAAAGGCCCGGTGTTCTGCGCGGGTGCGGATCTCGGGCAGCTGGTACCGCTGATCGCGGGCAACCGTAAGGCAGAGAACGAATGGGACGAACGGGTACTGGCCGACCCGAATATTTTTGAAGCGGCACTGTTGCGTGATTTTGATGTGGTGAAGCCGGTCATCGCCGTCATTCAAGGCCATGCGATCGCCGGTGGCATGGAGATTGTGCAGGGCACTGACATTCGCGTGGCCGTGCCGGCCGCGCGTTTTGGTGTGCAGGAAGTGAAGTGGGCAATTTTTCCTGCCGGCGGTTCGACGGTGCGACTGCCGCGCCAGTTGCCGTTTGCAAAAGCCATGGAGCTGCTGTTGACCGGCGATCTGATCAGCGCCGAAGAAGCGCTCAACTGCGGCTTCCTTAACTATGTTCTCGATGATCCGCTGGCCAAGGCGCTGGAGATCGCGAACAAGATTGCAGCCAACGGGCCAATTGCGGTGCAGGCTATCCGACGTTCAGCCAAAGCCTGCCTCGGTGTGCCGGAAGCCCAGGCCTTGAAGATCGAAACAGCGATCTCGGCACCCGTGTTCAAAACCGCCGACGCCAAAGAAGGCCCGGCATCGTTCATGGAAAAACGCCCACCGGTATACAAGGGCAAGTAGGGCCATGAAGTCGCCCATCTGCGCGTTGCTCGGCATCGAGTTCCCACTGCTAGCCTTCAGCCACTGTCGCGACGTGGTCGCGGAAGTGTCGCGCGCCGGTGGCATGGGCGTATTCGGCGCTGGCCAGTTGACACCGGACCGGCTGGAAGAAGAGCTGGCCTGGATCGATGCCCATGTGGAGGGCAAACCTTATGGTGTCGATCTGCTGATCCCGGAAAAGATGGAAGGCAAACACGCGGGTGGCGACGCTGCGCAGTCGCTGCCCGCGCT
>JANOXY010000420.1:0-2521 GCA_031418675.1 Pseudomonadota bacterium | reverse complement strand
GGCCTGCGCATGGTCGGTGCCCATACCGATAGTCCGTGTCTGAAGCTGAAACCCAATGCCGTCCTTGAGAGCGTCGGTTATGTGAAGTTCGGCGTTGAAGTCTACGGTGGCGTGTTGTTGAACCCGTGGTTCGATCGCGATTTGTCCCTCGCAGGCCGCGTGACCTTGCGTGATAAACGTGGTGTTCTGCTGAGCCGACTGATCGACTGTCAGCGGCCGCTGGCGATTATTCCCAGTCTCGCCATCCATCTCGACCGCGAAGCCAATGAGGGGCGGGCGATCAACAAACAGACCATGTTGCCACCGGTGCTGGGCTTGGCCGGTGACAAACCCTTTGATCTGGCAGCACTGCTCAAACATGAATTGAAAAAAGAGCATGCGGCGCTGGCGCGGGCCGATATCCTCGATTTTGAGCTGTCGTTTTATGGCACCCAAGCGCCGGCCCTGGTCGGCGTCAACCAAGAATTCATTGCCAGCGCGCGCTTGGATAATCTCCTGAGCTGTTACACGGGTCTGCAGACCCTGCTCGACAGCAAGGCCGATACCGCGCAGTTGTTCATTGCCAGTGATCATGAGGAGGTGGGCAGTAATTCGGCCGCCGGTGCGCGTGGAAACTTCCTCAAGAGTGTGCTGGAACGATTGGCGGGCGGTGACGAGGACTATGGGCGCATGATCGCGCGCTCCTTATTGGTGTCTACCGATAACGCCCACGGCATCCACCCGAATTTTGCCGACAAACACGACCACCGTCATGGCCCCGTGTTGAATCGTGGCCCGGTAGTAAAGGTCAACAGCAATCAGTCCTACGCCACCAACAGTGAGAGCGCGGCCCTGTTCAAACATGCCGCCGCGCAGGCCAAGGCTGCCGTACAGGCTTTTGTTACCCGCACCGACATGGGCTGTGGCTCGACCATTGGACCATTGACGGCGGCGGGCCTGGGTGTGCGTACCGTGGATGTTGGCGTGCCAACCTTCGCCATGCACTCAATACGAGAACTGGCTGGTGCAGACGATGCCCACGCGCTTTATCGCACGCTGCTGGCGTTTTTTGCCATGTCGGATCTGACGATAGACAGTCGCCGTTCGAAGCAGGGAAGCTGAAAATCAGTCCCGCGGTCGACGGGCGAACATCACCGTGTCGAGGTAGTTGAGCACGGCCACGCCGTCTTGATTGGTGAGCCGAAAGCCGAACTTCACGATGCCACGATCGGCCTTGCTCTTGGATTCGCGCAGTTCCAGGCATTCGATGGTGAGACTGATGTCGTCGCCCGGATAAACCGGATGGGGGAAACGCAGCTCATCAAATCCCAGGGCACCGATGACCGCATCGGTCCAGGGTGCGCCATTTAACATCTTCTGCTTGATGCACAGCGTGTACTGCCCCGAGGCCGTCATGCCTTTTAATCCCCGCGCCTGAGCAGCGGCATCGTTCATGTGGATGGGCAGCGGATCCCAGCGGCCGTTAAATTCCAGCAGCTCGTCTCGTGTGACGTGATAAGGACCAAAGTTGAAGACTTCGCCGATGCTGAGGTCTTCGAAATAACAGGCGTGCGTGGTAGTCATGTTTGTGGTCTTGGTTGGAGTGGCGGGAGTCAGCCTGTAGGTCTCAGCGTGGTGTTAGCCCGGCAAGCCGTAGAACCTCACGGCATTGCCACCCAGCACCTTGGCCTGATCAGCGGCTGGCAGCACCGACAAATGCTGACGAATGGTGCCGACCACCCCCATGGACGCATCGATGTGCGGATAGTCCGAGGCCCAGATGAAATAATCGGCGCCGACGTGGGCAACCACGGCAGCGGTCAGGGATTCATCGGGGTCGGCTGAGACCAGGCATTGGCGCCGGAAGTAGTCGCTGGGTGGCATGCTCAGATAGGTCACGGTACGGATCACTTCAAACTTGTGATCGAGCCTGTCGAGCCAGGCCGAGATCCAGTTGGCGCCGGCTTCGAGTATCGCCACCCGCAAGCGCGGATAACGTTCCAGCACTCCGCACGATAAAAGCTCGGTAAAACCGGCCATCACGTCGATGGCCAGAAAAGCAAAATTCAACAGGCCAAAGGCGCGACCGCCGGCCTGGAAAGAATCAACGTAACTGGTGGTCGGCTGATCGCGCACCACCACATGAAATGCTATCGGCAACTCCAGTTCCTGGGCGGTCTCCCACACCATGTCCAGGGACGGATCATCGAAACGCTTATGGGCGCGCGCAAACAGATCGGGGGAGAGATACACCCCGCGACAACCGGCGGCATGGGCACGGCGCATTTCCTGCACGGCCAGTGTGCTGTCCATCAAATTGATATGGGCGATGGGTACCAGGCGACGCGGATCATGACTGCAGAAATCCACCAGCCAGCGGTTATAGGCTTCGGTGTAGGCGTGGGCGAGTTTCGGATCTTGAACGTGTCCTTCCCAGCAGATGCCGATGGTCGGATAGAGCAGGGCGATATCGATGCGCTCGGCATCCATGACCTTGAGTCGCGAAGCGGGATCGTAGCCGCCGGGCGGACAGCCCTGTTCG
>JANOXY010000419.1:0-7731 GCA_031418675.1 Pseudomonadota bacterium | reverse complement strand
CGGCGTTGAGCGTATCCGCTTCACGACTTCCCATCCGCTGGAGTTCACGCCACGCTTGATTGAAACCTACGGACAGGTGCCGGAACTGGTCAGCCACCTCCATCTGCCCGTGCAAAGTGGTGCGGATCGGATCCTGGCACTCATGAAACGCGGCCACACGACCCTTGAATACAAGTCCATCATCCGGCGCCTGCGTGAAGTACGTCCGGACATCCTGGTGTCTACAGATTTCATCGTCGGTTTTCCCGGCGAAAGCGACGAGGATTTCGCTCGCACCATGGCTTTCATAGAAGATATGCGTTTCGACCAATCATTCAGTTTCATCTATAGCCCGCGACCGGGCACGCCCGCCGCCGCGCTGCCGGACGATGTCAGTCAGGAGCAGAAGCTGCATCGTCTGGCGATTCTGCAGCGGCGCATCACGGAGTTTTCGGAGCAGTACAACGCCGCCATGGTCGGCACAAAACAGCGCGTGCTGGTCACCGGTCCGGCGCGCAAGGATGCGCAGGAGTTGGCCGGGCGCACGGCGCACAATCGGGTGGTGAACTTCGCCGGCCCCCACCATTTAGTCGGCGATTTTACGGACGTGCGTATCTGCGCCGCGTTGCCCAATTCGCTACGGGGTGAATGGTTGGGCACGACGCTGGAGGCGAACGCATGAGTACGGTCTCCATCGAACTCGCGCTGGAGCCCGCCGACAATGAACGTCTGGCTAATTTATGCGGTCAGTTCGACGAAAACCTGCGCTTACTTGAACGTCGCACCGGTGTAGAGATTGGTAACCGCGGCAACCAGTTCAAACTGGTGGGCGACGACGATCTGGTGGTGGTCACCGAACGGGTTATTCGAGAACTCTACGCGCTGACGGGTTCGCGGCCGATCGCGGCGGCCGATGTACACCTCGAATTGCGTAATGCCGACATGAGCGGCGACGAAGACTTCGACGATGGCATCGGTGCTATTCGCACGCGCCGGACCATGATCAAAGCCCGTGGCGTCAACCAACGTCGTTATCTCGACGCGATCCGCGAATTCGACATCAGTTTTGGCATCGGTCCGGCTGGCACCGGTAAAACCTACTTGGCGGTAGCGGCGGCGGTGGCGGCGCTGGACTCCGATTCAGTACGGCGTATCTGTCTGGTAAGACCGGCGGTCGAAGCCGGCGAAAGATTGGGCTTTTTGCCTGGTGATATGGCGCAGAAGATCGATCCCTATCTGCGTCCGCTCTACGACGCACTCTATGAGATGTTGGGCTTCGAACGCGTGGCCAAGCTCATCGAACGCAACATCATCGAGGTCGCGCCGCTGGCCTTTATGCGCGGGCGCACCTTGAACGAGTCTTTCATCATTCTCGATGAAGCGCAGAACACCACGATAGAACAGATGAAAATGTTTTTGACCCGCATTGGCTTCGGCTCCAAGGCGGTCGTGACCGGCGACGTCACTCAAATCGATCTGCCACGGGGTCGCACCTCCGGCTTGAAACACGTCACCGAAGTTCTCGATGGTGTTGAAGGCATAAGCTTCACGTTTTTTCGCTCCAAGGACGTCGTACGCCATACGCTGGTGGCGCGAATTCTCGATGCTTATGCGATCCATGAGGCCGATGCCGAGATCGCAGGCGAAGACGAGCGCCGGGCCTGATCGTGCTCGTGGGTCCGCGCGGGTGACCGTTGGGAACGGCATCGAGCTCGAAGTGGAACTGCAGGTGGCGAGCACCAGCGAGGATGTGCCGGATCGCGCTTTTTTTACGCTCTGTGTCGAACGTGCCCTGGCGACTAAGCGCCGACGTGCCGAGCTCACCATCCGCATCGTCGATGAGGCCGAGGGTCGCGAGCTCAACCATCGTTGGCGTCAGCGCGATTATGCGACCAATGTATTATCGTTTGCGGCGCAGGGCCTTGCTGAGATCGCGCCGGACATGCTCGGCGATATCGTGCTATGCGCGCCGGTGGTGACCGCCGAGGCGAGGGCCCAGGGTAAGTCCAGTGCTGCCCATTGGGGTCATCTGACCGTACACGGCGTGCTGCATCTGCTCGGCTTCGATCACGAAGACGAAGATTCGGCCGTCGCGATGGAGGAGCACGAACGCGTGATCCTTGCAGGCCTGGGTTTTGCCGATCCCTATCACGCTTGATAAGGCCGCAATGAACGACAGTCACTCTAGGATGCGCACCACCCTCCACCTTCTGTGGCAGGACTGGTTGCGCCGCTTTCGCCCCGATCCCAACGGCCGCCAGCGCCTGGTCGATACCATCCGCGATGCCGAAGAGCAGCACGTCATTGATCCCGACACGGTCGCGATGATGGAAGGTGCGTTGCTGGTGTCTGAGATCCAGGTGCGCGACATCATGGTGCCGCGATCGGAGATCGTCTTCATTGAAGAGCATGCCGTGCCCCTGGAGTTTCTGGCGGAGGTGATTGAATCGGGCCATTCGCGCTTCCCGGTTTTCGACGACAAACACGAGAACGTTTTAGGCATCCTGCTCGCCAAGGACCTGTTGCCGCTGCTGGCTCAACCCGCCTTAGGCTTTGACATACGCGACATCATGCGCCCGGTGGCTTTTGTGCCGGAGAGCAAACGACTCAATATTCTGCTGCGCGAATTTCGTGAGCGGCGCAATCATCTGGCGGTGGTGGTCGATGAATACGGGGGTATTTCCGGGCTGGTTACCATCGAAGACGTCATCGAGCAGATCGTTGGCGAAATTGACGACGAGCACGATCTGGCCGAAGAGGACAACATCCGTCGTCACCGCGATGAGCGCTACACCGTCAAGGCACGCACCCCGATCGAAGAATTCAACGAGCGCTTTGCTGTGGAATTCGAAACCGATGATTACGATACGGTCGGTGGGTTGGTAATCCACGAGTTGGGACATCTGCCCCGACGTGGCGAAGAGCTGCGCTTTCAGGGCTTCGAATTCAAAGTGCTGCGGGCCGATCGGCGGCGCATTCGCCTGCTGCGCGTGATCCGTGGTGACCAACTGCTCCCTCTGATGAGCGACGGCGACGGTTAATGCTCATCAAACTTCGACTGTAGACGCACAGCACCAGTGCGTCTTGAAAGCAGTGGTAGCGCGGCCCGCTCCAACGCTACGAGGTGGTGGCCACTGCTGGCTGCGCTCGTCGCAGGTCTGATCGTCCCGTTTGCGTTTGCCCCTTACGATTGGTGGCCGTTAGCAGCCGTCGCACCAGCGGTTTTGCTGAGATTGCTGCACGGTCGCAATGCGCGCCAGGCCGCGCGCCTGGGTTGGCTTTTTGGGCTTGGCATGTTCGGCCACGGCGTGTGGTGGATCCAGGTCAGCGTGCATCAATTCGGTCTGCCTTTTTATGCCTTCTCGATCACGGCGACTGCTGTGCTCGTTGCTTTCCTCGCACTCTATCCCGCGCTATTTGCCGCGCTCACGCGGCTGCTGCCGGCACCCAACGAAGGGTGCCGCGCACTGTTGCTCGCGCCCGCCCTGTGGCTCGCGTGCGAGTGGCTGCGGGGCTGGGTGTTCACGGGTTTTCCGTGGTTGTCGCTCGGCTACAGTCAACTCGAAGGGCCGCTCGCCGGTATCGCGCCATGGCTGGGCGAATCGGGATGTAGCTGCGCGGTGCTGCTCGCAGCCGGCCTGTTGGCGCAGATGGTTGTTGCGCCCTGGCGCCAGCGCGGCGCCCTGTTCCTTGGGCTCGTGACACTGCTGGGCGGCGCACAGCTGCTGCGGGGGGTTGCCACCACCCACGAGCTTGAAGGCGGTTTGCGTGTTGCGCTGATCCAAGGAGCGATTCCGCAACAGTTGAAATGGGAACTCGCGCAACGTGGCCATGCATTTACGCTCTACAGCGAACTCAGCGCGCCCCACTGGCATTCCGATCTGGTGGTGTGGCCTGAAACGGCAATTCCAGCCTTTGCCGACGAAGTGCCTGAAATGATCAGCAGCCTTGATCAGACCGCGCGCGCTGCACGCACGAGTTTGTTGGTTGGTATGCCAACCGGCCAACCGTGGAGCGGCGGTCGTTATTACAACAGTGTGGTGGCGCTAGGCCTGAACCCAGGGCGCTATGACAAGCGCCACCTGGTGCCTTTCGGCGAATTTTTTCCCCTCAAGTCGCTGCTCGAGAACCTGAGCAAACTGCTGAGCATTCCGATGTCCGATTTCAGCGAGGGCGATATTGAACAACCCGCGTTGTTGGCAGCCGGCCATGTCGTGGGCGTATCGATCTGTTACGAGGACGTGTTTGCGCGGGAGGTGATGCGCGCTTTGCCGCAGGCAGGCTATCTCGTCAATGTCAGCAATGATGCCTGGTTCGGTGACACCATCGCGCCCCATCAACATCTGCAGATAGCGCGCATGCGCGCGCTCGAAACCGGCCGTTATTTGCTGCGCGCCACCAATAGCGGCATTACGGCCGTCATCGATCAAGGTGGACGGGTCGTAGCACGCGCGCCGCAATTCCAAGCCACGGCGCTCACCAGCGAATTTGCCGCACGCGGTGGCAGCACCCCCTACGTGCGCTGTCGTGACTATCCATTACAAGGGGTGTTAGCACTTACGGTGCTCACCGTGACACTGCGCGGTCGGCGCGGCAAGGCGCCTAACTGATGTCGAAATCCGTGGGCGCCTCGCCACTCAGGTGGCGCTGCCAGGCATGAAGATAGATCGCACCTAGTTTGCGCGCGGTACGCTCGGGGGCAAAAGGATTGGCCCGGTGCATGAGTTTATCCAGCTTTGTGCGCAAGGCCATCAGGCGTGGACGGTCACGAGCCAGCGCGATGACCAGTTCGCAATAGCCGGCCGGCGTATGGGTGATCAGCTCGTCCAGACCCACCGCCGTCAACAGCGACGCGCCGTAGCGCGAACTCCAGGACGTACCCTTGAGGCTCACCATGGGCAGTCCGGCCTGCAACGCGTCCAGCGCGGTGGTATGGGCATTGAAGGTCCAGGTATCAAGAAACAGATCGGCGGCGCAATGGCGCGCGAGATGCGCAGCGTGATCGACACGATCGACGAAGATTAGACGTTGCGCCTCGACGCCGCGCGCTGCTGCGTGCGTACGTAAGGCCGAGCGCGCCAACGCCGCGGCAGGCCCCAACCACAGTACTGCCTCGGGCAGGCTATGCAGCAAGTCCAACCAGCGTTCAAACAAACGCGGCTCGATTTTTTCTGGACGTGTGAAACCACACAGCACAAACGCGGATTCCGGCAGGCCGAGGGCAGCCCGCGATGGGGTATTGCTAGCTATATTGCGTGTCGTGTCGTAGGGATAAAAGCTGGCCGGCATAAAAGCCCGCGCTTCGCACAAAGGCTGGCCCCAATCTTCGGGTTCCGAGACCCGGTCCGTGATGCGGTAGTCGATCCAGGGTGCAAAGAGACTATGGCTATGGCCGACGTAGGTGAACTGCAAGGGTGCCGCCCGGCGCGCGAGGATGCCCGGTCTGGCCTCGTCGCTGTACCCGTTGAGATCGACCAGGATATCGATGTCATCATCGCGAATGCGGCGTAGCGCCGCGGCGTCGTCGAGCATGGAGAGATCGATGAATTGATCGAATTCGGCCGCAGCACTGACGCGCAGTGGACTACCATCGTCGCGATTGATCGCATAGCCAAACACTTCGAAACGGCTGCGATCATGGGCGCGGAACAGACCGCCAGTCAGGACCATGCCAGGATGGTCCTTAAACTTGCAGGACAGGTAACCCACCCGCAGGCGCGAGCCCTGCGGCTTGTGTCCAGGCTGGAACGGTTCGGGCCGGCAGTCGCGCTCCAGCGCTTTTGAGATAGCCATATGGCCGGCCGCACGCACCCCGTTGGGCAGCGGCAGATAGAGCAAGGGAAATGCACCCGACACGTCGTGAGGTGCGTGTGGCGGGACGGCGAAGAAGTTTAATGCTGCCGCCACCAAGTCGCCGTAGCCGCACCAGTCGGCGTCGTACAGACGCGCAAAAGCTGCCGCCAGATAAACCGATCGCGCGTCAGGCACTGCAGGTAAGACGATTCCCTGCTGGCCGTAAGCGGCGGCTCGTTCGCGATCGCAGGCAAAAGCCTGCTCGAAAGCTTGCTGCGCCGGTTCAATAGCCCCCATCGCAGCGAGCGCGATGGCCTTGCACATGAGGGCGGCGACGGCGTGGGGTTCGAGGGCCAGCGCGCGCTCACAACTTGCGACCGCCTCATCATAACGCCGACATTGGCGCAGGCATTCAGCTCGCTCGTACCAAAATTCGGATTTATCGGGTGCCTGTTCAAGTATCACTGCGTAGTCGGCAAGTGCTGCTTGCGGTTGCGCTTGAGCGCGCAATAGACGGGCACGATTCAAACGCGGGCGAAGATCTGCGGGTGCAAGTTCGATCGCACAGGCATAACTTGTGAGAGCGGCACTGGCCAGCGTGGCGCGTTCCTGGGCAATGCCGAGATCAGTCCATAGTTCGTGGTACGTCGGTGCACTCGCGAGGCAGTGTTCGAGCAGGTTGCAAGCGGATATGCAGTCACCGCCGTCGGCGAGGACTTGTGCGAGCGCGCGGTGGGCAGCGAATTCTGAATCGGGGCTACGGGCGGCGATCTCAAGTGCGCTGCGCGCGCCACGCCCATCACCCATGTGCTGTTTGAGGCGACCGAGTGCAAGCCAATCGGCCGGCTCACCAGCGTCCCGACAATGGTTTTCGAGCAAGGCCAGCGCCTCGTCGGCGCGCCCGGCCCGGAACGCAGCGGCTGCCCGGCCCCTAGGGTCTGAATTTAGCAAGCACTGGACGCAAGTTAGCAGGTCCGCCGGTTGCAGTTATCAATCAATGTTAGGCAAAGGCCCGTTGGGGTTTTTGGTGAAGGTTACACCACCAAAAATATCGTCGTTGCCCTGCACGTGGTAGACAAAACCAGCGCGCTCGGCTGCCGGGCCAGCGATAAGACCGGACACGAAGCCACTGCAACCACTGCTGCATCCGCCCCCAGTCTCTATAACGCCCGCAACGCCCGCAAAGCCTGTCCGGCCGACGGCCAGATTAACGAACTCTAGGTTGTAGTCATCTGTGTTCACGGATACCGCGGCGGTCCCAGTAACCCGCGCGTTGGTGATGTCGAGCAGCATAGTCGCGTCGGTCAGTTCGCCGGTTACGCCGTCGCGGGTTGTGGGTGTCGTTGAGTCCAAGATGGAATAACGTGCTTCGGTCTCGCCGAGTTCGGCGAGGGCAGTCAGGTCGGTTGGTTTACCGGCGACGTAGTGCAGGCTTTGGTCCTGCCTGGAAAACGATTCGCCGCCGCCTCCGGATCGAGTAACGGTAAACGATTCACTCGTACCGGAAGTGTTCGACCATCGCCCCCAACCGATGAACTGGTCGGAGCCCGCGTCCAGCAGGGTCAGTGCGCCGTGATCTGCCGTCGTTACGCCCTCGACGTTGCTGTTTGAAAACCCGGTCAGCTCGCCATCAGAAAATGTAGCGCTGTTGTCGCCGGCTAAGTCACTCACCGGACCTTCGATGTTATTGCTGTAGTAAGTCAAAGCGACTGAGAAACCATCACCACTTTCGAGCTGGGTCGGCTCGGGCGGCGGTGGTGGTGGCGGCGGTGGCGGTGGTGGCGGTGGTGGCTCAGGCGTTTCAGGGACACCACCCAGCAGTAATTTGTCGAGCTTGTCTTCGCTGACGCTCACAATGAAATCTTCATCGTCCTGCTGTGCTTGACTGGCGCCCGGGTTATCACGCAAATCCTTGCTCGGCTGCGTGGGGGGAAGCACCGGCTTTTCGTCGGTGATCTT
>JANOXY010000418.1:0-1777 GCA_031418675.1 Pseudomonadota bacterium | reverse complement strand
CGCCAGCATGGGGAGCGTGGTTTTTCCCGCAATTGCAGCCGACACTGAGGTGAGAGTCTCTGCGTTGGATGTTTCGCCGTACATGCGTGTGACGTTCGACTTGATTGGCAATGGTCGCCTTGTTGGCACCGCGGCGTTTTCTTCATTGGTACCGCCCGACATTCCCGAGGATTGCTCGGCATGGCCGCTGGTGCAGCTGTCGGGGGTGGGCGCTGATGCGACAGCGAGAATTTGGACTATTGCGTTCGAAGTGGGGCGTGTATTGCCCATTTCCTTCGACTCGATTGCCGGTATGACGTCCTCCGACTCGTCCCGCTTGGCGATTGACCTGGCGCGCGCAGCGTCGGGCGTACCCGGCGATACGGTCGGCGAACTGCGTGGGCTGCCGTACCAGGTGCGCCGAGCATACCGCTTTGATATTGCTCCAGGTGTTGAAGGCGTTCTTGCAGAAGTGCAGCGGGTACTGAATCAAGAAGCCAACCCCATGGAGGAGCATTTGCTTCTTGTGGCAGAGCGCGATAGCGCGAGTCGTGGGCGCCTTGCGGTGGCCTACTATGAGCGGGCTGCCGGCAGCGAGGAACTACTGGAGTCCAGCGAAATACTTGCACTCATCCGCTTCACTGCGGGCGGTGACCTGGCCGCCTTCGTCGCTCGCTATGTTGGAGATGGCGTGATCTATTCCATGCTTCAACGTACCGGATCGCGACGATGGCGGCTGCAATGGAGCAGTCCCTATACTGGCTGCTGAGCCGTGGGTCGTAATGTGAGTACCACAACCTCAGGGGGACATCGATAGCGGAAGGGAATCTGAACACCGATGCCCCGTGACACGAACAAGGGTGCGTACTTGTTAGGTATCCAACCCGCTGGATGCTGCCGGGTGCACAGTTGGGATCGCGTCACCGGTGCCCCAATAATGGGAAGGACGACTTGTCCCCCGTGGGTATGGCCCGACAACACGAGTCGAACGGAAGGCGCAACGCAATGCTGCACCGCATCCGGATGGTGTGACAGCATAATGGTGGGTTGCTCGCCATGCGTGAGGGACTGTATGGTGTCGGCGCTTACACCTCCACTCACGAGGTCGTCGATACCGACCACTCGCAGCGCGCAGACGCCGATGGCAATCTGGATGGATGTATTACGCAGCACCTGAATATCGAGCGATTCGAGCCATTCCTGGGTGTCTGTCGCGCTCGCGTAGAAGTCGTGATTGCCCAGCACTGCCAAAATTCCGTCGCGGGCGCGCAGGTCGCGAAGGGCCGGACCAAGACTGTCAAACGTCTGCTGGTAGAGCTTTCTTGAGAGGGCGTGCACCGAACTCTCAGAGGTCCCGTAGTCGCCCAACAGGACAGCCAGGTGCGGAGTCTGGGAGTTGGCATACGCGATGGCTCGGCGCGCCCGCCGCAGCGGTTGTTGCGGGCCGTGGTGAAAATCTGTCAGGACGGCGATGCGATATCCGTCGAAAGCGACTGGGAGATCAACGATCGGGATGTCGAGCACGGTAAGGCGTAACCCGGCGGGAGCGATCAAGATCGCGTGCCACGTGAGCGCGATACCAAGTCCGACAGCGAGAGCCGCAAAGAACAGTGCCACGCGAGCCAGCTAGCGGATCGACAGGTGTCGTCGTCCGAGGGCCGCCGGGCCGCGATTCCATCCCGTGCCTCCGGCCAGCACCAATAGGGTCAGTAAGTAGGGCAGGGCAAGAAGAAGTTGGTACGGGAGGGTGCTCCCTGTGGACTGGAGGAGGAATTGCAGCGCGCTGGCAGCGCCAAAC
>JANOXY010000417.1:0-2724 GCA_031418675.1 Pseudomonadota bacterium | reverse complement strand
ATTGCGAGGGGGTTGCCCATGTTGTCACGCCACTGTCCGCGTGCTGGCGCTGCTGTCACTACCACTCGCATCGATTGCCAACACTAAGTGCGAGCGCAGTTGTAGAACGCAGCGTGAATATTGGTCCTCACCAATTCATCGAGCCACTGATCCTGGCACCTATGGCCGGTGTCAGCGATCGACCATTCCGCATGTTGTGCCGACGCTTAGGTGCAGATTATGCGGTTGCCGAGATGGTCACCAGCGACGAACGTCTGTGGCATACCGACAAAACGCGCACACGACTGGATCTCGACGGCGAAACAACACCGCGTGTCATTCAGATCGCCGGCAGTCAACCGGCGATGATGGCTGCCGCAGCGTGTCGCGCCGCCGAGTTGGGTGCACACATTGTCGACATCAACATGGGTTGCCCAGCAAAAAAGGTCTGCAATCGTGCGGCGGGCTCTGCACTGTTGCGTGATGAAACTCTGGTGGCGAACATTCTCAGCGCCGTATGTGCTGCGGTATCGATTCCGGTCACGCTTAAAATTCGCACCGGTTGGAGCCCCGCCGAACGCAACGGTGTGCGCATTGCGCAGATCGCCGAAAACGCCGGTATTGCGGCCCTAACCGTACACGGCCGTACCCGCGCCTGTGCTTATCGCGAACCCGCCGAATACGCGACAATTGCTGCGATCAAAAACACGGTGGGCATACCCGTCATTGCCAACGGCGATATCACCAGCCCGATCCGTGCCGCCGAAGTTTTGGCCGCGACCGGCGCGGATGGATTGATGATCGGCCGGGGCGCCCACGGTAACCCGTGGCTGTTCGCCCAGATCAAAGCCGCGCGCGCTGGTGTCGCCTGGCGTGCGCCATCATTTGTTGAACGCGTCGCGGTGATAAGCGAACACGTCGCGGCGCTGCACACACATTATGGTGAAGCTGCGGGCCTGCGCATCGCACGTAAGCATGTCGGCTGGTATCTGCAAGCCGCGGGCCGCGCGCCAGTACAACGAATGGAATTCAACCGCATCGAGAGCGCTACTGCCCAACTTGTCTGGCTGGCGGCTCTCGGCACGCACAAGCCATGGGAGCAGGCTGCATGAATGTCGTACGCACAACCGCGCGGATCACCGAGCAATCGCTCGCCCAGCAGGTGCGTCTGTCCTTGCAGAGATATTTTGAAGATCTGAATGGCCAACCCGCGGCCGAGCTCTACGAACTCGTGATTGCTCAAGTGGAGAAACCCTTGCTTGAGATCGTCATGCGCGAAACCCGCGGCAACATCACCAAGGCCGCACAAGTGCTCGGTATCAATCGCACCACCTTGCGCACCAAGCTGCACAAATATGGACTCGGAAAATAATCATGACCGCCGGCAAGCCACAACGCTGGGCACTGATCAGCGTCTCGGACAAACAAGGCCTGGAGGAACTCGCCCGCGGACTCGTCGCCCATGGTTTGGGCTTGCTTTCCACCGGTGGCTCCGCGCTGGCCTTGCGCAAAGCGGGCCTCGAGGTTGTCGACGTTGCGACCCACACCGGTCAGGCCGAGATGATGGACGGACGGGTGAAGACCCTGCATCCGCGCATACACGGCGGCATTCTTGCGCGGCCCGGCATCGATGACGCTGCGCTGGCAGCCCACGGTATCGACAACATCGATTTTGTGATCGTCAATCTCTATCCGTTTCGCGCAACCATCGCCAAACCCGACTGCACCCGGTCCGAAGCCATCGAAAACATCGACATCGGTGGCCCTAGCCTATTGCGCGCGGCGGCCAAGAATCACGTGCGCGTCAGCGTGGTGTGCGATCCCAGCGACTATTCGGGTTTGCTCGACGAGTTGCAAAAGCATGGTGGCATCGGTGAGGCCACCCGCTATCGACTTGCGGCCAAGGCCTTTGCCCATACCGCCGCCTATGACAGCGTGATCGCCGCTTATCTCGGCGGTCAGGAAGCACCGGTCTTTCCTCCCGAGCTGCATCTTCATGGACGCCTCTCCCAGACCTTGCGCTACGGTGAGAACCCCCACCAGGCGGCGGCCTTCTACGTTGACGACATCACGCCACCCGGAACCTTGGCCGCGATGCGGCAGATCCAGGGCAAGGAGCTGTCCTACAACAACATCGCCGACACCGACGCGGCGCTCGATTGTGTGCGTTCCTATTCCGAGCCGGCCTGTTGCATCGTCAAGCACGCCAATCCCTGTGGTGTGGCCGAAGCCGCCAACATCGAAACGGCCTACGAGCTGGCTTATCAGACCGATCCGACCTCGGCCTTTGGCGGCATTATTGCCTTCAATCGCCCGCTCAGCGCGGCGGTGGCCAAGCTCATCGTTGATCGCCAATTCGTCGAAGTGATCGTTGCGCCCGCGGTCGATGCCGACGCGCGCGCGGTATTGGCTCCGAAGGCCAATATCCGGGTGCTGGAAGTGGGCGCGTTCCCGCGTGCGCCGCACCGCCAACTGGAATACAAACGGGTGATGGGTGGCTTGCTGGTGCAGGACCGTGACGTCGCCGCGCAGTTGCTCACGGTTGATCACTTGCGCACCGTCAGCAAGCGCCTACCTACGCCCGAGGAACTGCAAGATCTGCTGTTTGCCTGGCGGGTGGTGGCCTGCGTCAAATCCAACGCCATTGTTTATGCACGGGAGCGACACACCATCGGCATCGGAGCGGGCCAGATGAGTCGCGTCTACAGCGCCCGCATTGCGGCGATCAAGGCTGCCGATGAAGGG
>JANOXY010000416.1:0-1663 GCA_031418675.1 Pseudomonadota bacterium | reverse complement strand
TATTCAATAAATAATGTCGAGGAACGCGAGCTTTCGGGTAGCCAAACGTTAACCGCAGCAGACATTCGGGAGAATCAGCGTCATGGCCAAGATCATGCAAAACGATCGGGCGGTGGCGGCACTCAACGAGCCACAAGGCGCGGCGGCGATGTCTTCGCCCAATGCACCGGACTTGAGCAAATACCAGAACAAGTCAGCGGGCTGAAGCCGGGACTGAACCCTGGCGTGGTCCCGCGCGGGACGCGCCAGGAATTTTCTGCCATGGAATTTTTCCTCGACCGCGTTGACTCGCCGCTTGGCACCGTGCTGGTGGTGTCGGATGGCGAGTGTTTGCGCGCGCTCGATTTTGACGACTATGAACCGCGCATGCAGCAGTTGCTGGCGCGCCAGTATGGCGAGGTAAGTCTGCGGCCGGCCTCCGATCCCGGCGGTGCCAGTAGTGCGGTGAAAGCGTATTTCGCCGGCAAACTGGCAGCGCTCGACAGTTTCCCCGTCGCCAGCCGTGGTTCAGATTTTCAACAAACGGTCTGGCGCGGCCTGCGTGATATTCCCTGCGGCACCACGATAAGTTACGGCGAACTCGCCAAACGCATCGGCAACCCGGCCGCGTCGCGTGCGGTGGGGCTCGCCAACGGCGCCAACCCCATCGCCATCGCTGTGCCCTGTCATCGTGTGATCGGCGCGAACGGTGATTTAACGGGTTACGGTGGGGGCATGGAACGCAAGCGCTGGCTGCTTATCCATGAGGGCGCTTTGCTGTTGTGAGACGTGACGAGTACGGCAGCCGCCGCACTCGCCACGGTAAGCAAGCTCAGGCCGGCACGCGCTTGGCCTCGTAGACCTGTTCGTCGGGCCGCACCATGCGTGAGGCAAACTCATCGATGGTATGGGGCCACTGGGTAACGATGCGCCCTGATTTGGCACTGTAATAGTTGCCGCAGTTGGCAGCCCATACATCCACTGCCTTGATCTCTTTCTGCATGGCATCGTTGTAACTGCGCTCGACTTCCGGACGCAGATCGATGTAGGCCAGCTGCTCGCGCTCAAGACGCTTGATCTGCTTCATGATGTAGTCGATCTGGATTTCGAGCATCGAGATGATCGAGCCGTTATTGGTATTCGGCCCGTAGAGCATGAAGAGGTTAGGAAAACCGCTGGTGGTGATGCCGAGATAGGCCTGCGCGCCGTCGCTCCAGGCATCATCCAGCCGCACGCCTTGACGCCCGACCACCTCGATGGCCGACAGGTATTGTGTGACCTTGAAGCCGGTGGCGAGGATGACGGTGTCCACTTCGCGCTCAACCCCGTCGGCCGTCACCACACCCTGCTTCGACAGGCGCTCAATCTTGTCGGTCACCAGTTCAACTTGTGGCAGATTGAAGATCGGGTAATAAAGGTTGGAGAACAGCGGACGTTTGCAGCCGAAGGGATGGGTTGGGACCAACTTCTTGCGCAGTTCGGCGTCCTTCACTACCGCTATGTTGTCGAGTGCGAGCTGGGTGTATTCCTTCTGTTTGGCTTCGTCGCTGAACAGAATGAACTCGTTCAGATCCTTGTAGATCTGCGCGCGTAGTTCATGGATCGCATTGGGGTCGCTCTTGAGGCGGGCGAGCTGCTCCGCCGAATAGGGCGTGTCGTCCTTGGGTGCGACCCAGTTGGCGGT
>JANOXY010000415.1:0-5535 GCA_031418675.1 Pseudomonadota bacterium | reverse complement strand
CTGATTTTTGTGCCAGCCAGGGTCAGCAGACTGCAGTCCTGATCAAAGCTGCGGCGGGTGGTGGTGGACGGGGTATGCGGGTTGTGCTGCCCGGTGCCGATGCCGTCGCGCTGTGGTCGGCCTGCAGTGCCGAGGCACTGGCTGCCTTTGGTGATGGCAGTGTTTATGCGGAGCGTTACATCGCCAATGCACGTCACATCGAAGTGCAGATTCTTGGTGACGGCCGCGGTGCGGTCACGCATCTATGGGAACGGGATTGTTCTACACAACGCCGCCACCAGAAGCTGATCGAGATCGCACCGGCGCCCCATTTATCTGCAGCCACTCGCACTGCCCTGCTCGACGCCGCTCTGCGCATGGCGCGTCACGCCAACTATCGTGGTCTGGGCACCTTCGAATTCCTGCTCGACGCCGACAGCGGCGCATGGTTTTTCATTGAAGCCAATGCGCGCCTGCAGGTGGAACATACGGTCACCGAAGAAGTGCTGGGTCTGGATCTGGTGGCCTTGCAATTACAGGTGGCGACCGGCGCGACACTGGCCGAACTGGGAATGAGCGCGGCACCAGCGGCGCCACGTGGTTATGCCGTGCAGCTGCGCATCAATGCGGAAAGTTTGGGCGAGGACGGCACACCACGGCCCGCCAGTGGCCGTATCACACGTTTTGAGCCGGCCACCGGTCCAGGGATCCGCGTCGACAGCGCGGCATGCATGGGTTATGCACCGAGTCCGGCCTTTGATTCACTGCTCGCCAAATTAATCGTCCATCACAGCGGTGACTTTGCGCAGTTGCTCGCCCGCGCGCGGCGCGCAGCGCGTGAATTTGTGATCGAAGGCATCACCACCAACCTGCCGCTGTTGCAGGCACTGTTGGCTGAACCCACTTTGGCCAGTGGCGATCTCAATACCAGCTATGTTGATCAACAGGGTGCGGCCTTGATGGCTGCCGCGGCGGTCTATGTTGTGGCACCGCCTGCAGGTATCGGCACTTCGACGGCAAGCCGCGCGGTGACCACCATTCCAAGTGGTGCCATCAGCGTTGCTGCCCCCATGCGCGCCAGTGTGATCAGTATCGATGTCAGCATCGGTGCGAGCGTCACACGGGGTCAGCCATTGGTGATCTTAGAGGCGATGAAAATGCATCACGTGGTGGCGGCTGCCGCGAGTGGCACCATCAGCGCGATTCTGGTGCAGGTTGGTGACGTGTTGGACGAGGGCGAAGCGCTGGCCTTTCTGGTCGTCGATGAACACGCCAAACACGCCGTCGATACGGTCATCGATATTGATCTCGACGCGCCGCGCGCCGATCTCGACGAAGTGCGGGCGGCCCACGCCTTAACGCTCGACGCCGCGCGACCCGAAGCGCTTGCCAAGCGGCGCAAGCTGGACGCGCGCTCGGCACGGGAAAATGTCGCTGATCTTTGTGACCCCGACAGCTTCATCGAGTATGGCGCGCTCGCGATCGCCGCCCAGCGTCGCCGACGCAGTGTCGAAGATCTCATGAAGAACACACCGGCCGACGGCATGATTGCTGGCTTCGGTACGGTTAACGCCGATCTGTTCGGCGCTGACAATAGCCGCTGTGCAGTAATGGCCTACGACTATACCGTGCTGGCTGGCACCCAGGGCCATCACAACCACAAGAAAAAAGATCGGCTGTTCGAGATTGCAGCCGAATGGAAAACACCGGTCGTGTTTTTCACCGAAGGTGGTGGCGGGCGACCAGGCGATGTGGATACCGACGAACTGTGCATGAGTTGGCTTGATCTCAAAACCTTTGCCACCTGGCCGCGCTTGTCGGGTGTGGCGCCGCGCATCGCGGTGAATGCGGGCCGTTGTTATGCCGGCAATGCGATTATCTTCGGCTGTGCCGACGTCACGATCGCGACCGCCAATTCCAATATCGGCCTGGCCGGCCCAGCCATGATCGAGGGCGGGGGTTTAGGTAAATTCAAACCTGAGGATATCGGTCCGATGGCGGTCCAGACGGTCAACGGCGTGGTTGACATCGCGTGTGCCGATGAGCGCGAAGCGACTGCCGCAGCGCGGCAACTGCTGGGTTATTTCCAGGGTGTTGCGCCCCATTGGACGGTCGTCGACCAGCGTCGTCTGCGTTACGTGATCCCCGAAAACCGGCTGCGGGTGTACGACATACGCGCTGTCATCGATGGACTAGCCGACGAAGGCTCGGTGCTGGAACTGCGGCCGCACTACGGTGTAGGTATGGTGACGGCGTTCATACGTATCGAGGGGCAGCCGTTTGGACTGATAGCCAACGATCCCCGCCATCTCGGTGGTGCCATCGACAGCGAGGGTGGTGAAAAGGGCGGGCGCTTTCTGCAGCTATGTGATGTTTACAATGTGCCGGTCATCTCGCTGTGCGACACCCCTGGTTTCATGGTTGGCCCCGACAGCGAAAAAACCGCTGCGGTGCGGCGTGGCTCGCGCCTGATCATCGCCAGCGCTAATTTGCGTGTGCCCTTGTTTTGCATCGTACTGCGCAAGGGTTATGGGCTAGGCGCCCAGGCGATGTGTGGCGGCAGTACCCATCAAACGTTTTTTACCATCGCCTGGCCGACGGCGGAGATGGGTCCGATGGGGTTGGAAGGGGCGGTTGAGCTTGGTTTCCGCAAGGAACTCGAAGCCGCGCCCGACACTGCGAGTCGCAAGATTCTGTATGACCAGTTGGTCGCCAACATGTACAAAAAAGGTAAAGGTGTGTCGGTGGCCTCGGTGTTTGAAATCGACGCCGTGATTGATCCGGCTGAAACCCGCGCCTGGGTGTTACGGGGTTTGCGCGCGGCCGGCAAAGCGCGACGCGAGCCACGACGCTATGTGGATGTGTGGTGAGCAGGCTTCATGCCGCGCATCGTACCGCGAGCTAGAGCGATAGTCGCTTGAATACACGCTCCGGAATGCTGCGGATCATCAGCATGATGTAGCGCCAGAACCATGGCAGATAAACCACGTCGCGTTTGCTGTCGATCGCTTTCACAATACCCTCGGCGATGGTGTCGGGGCTGGCCCACAACGGACCTTTTTTAAAGCCGGCGGTCATCGGTGTATCAACGAAGCCGGGCTTGATAGTCAGCACCTGCACACCGTGTTTGGCGAGGCGATTGCGCAGCCCGGACAGGAATACATCCAGCGCGGCTTTGCTGGCAGCGTAAACATAATTGCTCTGACGTCCGCGATCACCCGCCACCGAGCTGATGACGGCCAGCGTGCCATGGCCCTGGGTTTGCAGTTGTGTAGCCAGCGGCGTGAGCAGCGTCAAGGTCGATAGCGTATTGATCTCAAACGCTGCGCGCAGCTGCGTCAGGTTCTGTTCGCAGGCGCGCTGATCGGGCAGTACACCGTGGGCGAACAATGCGACGTCGATGCCCTGTAAGGCAGCCTGCGCAGTGGCCATCAGCGCATCGGCATCGAAGGGTTGGGCGACATCGAGTAACGCGGTCGTGACCGCCGCGGCACCGCGCACCTCAAGATCGCGTGCAATGATCGCCAAGCGCTCGCCATCGCGAGCGAGAAGAAATATGCGTGCGCCGCGCGCGGCATAACGACGGGCAGTGGCTTCGGCAATGGCGGAGCTCGCACCGACGATCAAGACTTTCAGCATGGTTTACATCCCGAGTCGTTGTGATTGCAGGGAGGCAAAACGCCCCAGTGCGCCGTAGCGCTCCCGGATCTCCTGAAACGCTTCCCATTGGGGATAGCCATGACGAAAGGTTGCCATCGACATACAGGCATCTTTGGCCAGATAGAGCCGCCCGCCGTGGGCAACTACAATATCGTCGAGTCGTGCGAACAACGCCAAGCTGGCTGCGCTCATCGCAAAATCCATGGTCAGCGTGAGACCGGCCAGGGGAAACGACAGCAGGTTGTGATTGGCTGGACCGAAGCGTTTCAGCACCGCCAGCGGTGAGACCAAGCCGCTGACGGACACAGCATTCAGCATTTCTGCCAGGCCCGCTGCGGCAGCAACCGTGGGTAGCACGCACTGGTGTTGCACAAAGCCTGCTTTACCGTACAGGCGATTCCAATTACGCAGCCCGTCGAGTGGAAAAAAATAGTGGGCGTAGTGCACACGGCGGCGGGCATGACGACGGGCACCGCGCCGGTAGTAAAGTGCGTTAAAGACGCTCGTGAAGGGCCGACTCAGCAAACTGGCCGGTAGATCCACCGGTACTGCCAGTGGTCGGCGCACCGCACCGTGCAAAACCTCATCGCTCAGATGTTCACCCAGCATCACCAGGCCACGGCCGCGCGCCGCGCCGCGCTGATTGACGTCCAGCCAGGCGACGCTATAGGTCGCACCGTGATGCTCATCAAGCAATGCCACCGTGCTCGCAAGATCGCGGGAGGCAAGCACGGTTTCTTCAATAAAACTGCTGCGCACCGCGCGCAGGCGCAGGCGTGCGGCAACGATGACACCGGTCAGGCCCATGCCACCCGCGCTGGCGTGAAACAGTGCACTGTGAGCAGTGCGCGAACAACGCAGCAGCGAGCCATCAGCCAGCATCAGGGAGATCTCATCGACGCACTGGCTGAAGCTGCCATCGTGATGGTGATTCTTGCCGTGCACGTCGGCCGCGATCGCGCCGCCCAGGGTCACCAGGCCGGTCCCGGGCAGCACCGGCAGGAACCAACCGTAGCTGACGGCGAATTGCACGATTGCGGCGAGCGTAATGCCCGCCCCGCATTCGATCGTGCCGCGTTCGACATCAAAGTCGATGAAATGATCGAAACGAGTCATGCACAGGGTCCGCAGCGCGAGACTCGCATCGCCGTAGCTGCGGCCCATGCCGCGTGCAATTAGCGATGTCGGCGCATCGTGCAAAACACGTGCGAGCCCCCCACGTGTTGCCGGGCTGAGGGTGATGGTTTCGATGGTGGGATGACGACCCCAGCCGCTGCTGTGCATAAACATCGCTCATTTGCGCGTGGCGGCAACCACCACATCGAATCTGTAGGCGCGGCTATATTAGCGGCCCGAGACCCGTTCGATGCACGTGATGATGATCAATTTTAAGCATGCCAGTCTCACGCGATCGACGATCGCGACGCTGTGTCGCTAGGAAAAGAGGGATCGCTGCCACGGCGAATGGTGATCGAAACGCCGGGGGTGTCAGGTGCTCTGTCCGGCGCCCCTCGCTTGCGCGATAATTGATAGATGAACGAGATCCCTGCTGCGGCTGGTCGCTCTTCGCTGTCGGCGAGCTTAGCACTGCTCAGACCGCGCGAATGGACCAAGAACATTTTTGTGCTGGCGCCCCTGGTATTCGCTGGTGCGTTCAATCGCATGGATGCCTTGCGCGATGTGGGCATGGCCTTTGTGCTGTTCTGTCTTGCCGCCTCGGCGGTTTATATCGTTAACGACTTGCACGATATGGCCGAGGATCGCGCCCATCCGGTCAAAGCCAGGCAACGACCCCTGGCAGCCGGCGACTTGAGCCCTGGCCATGCGATCATGATCCTGGTGCTGCTGTATTTGTTGCTCGGGCTCGGCGCCCTGGCATTGCCGCAGGCGGGTGTG
>JANOXY010000414.1:0-2969 GCA_031418675.1 Pseudomonadota bacterium | reverse complement strand
CCCGGGGTAGCACGCACGCACTGCGTTCATCCGCCTGTTGTTATTCAGGTCGCCCGCGCGTTGCGCGCGAACGGCCTGAATGCTTGTGTGTCCAGCGCAGCAGGTTCTGCGCGCCGTGTGCCACACAATCGTATGCGCCCATAGCAAGTGGCGAAACCGACTTAGGCGATGCCGTAGAACTTGGCCGCCGTGCCGCGGAACATGCTGTCCTGCTCTGCTTCGCTGTAACGCGCCGCCAATTTTTTGAAGGTGTTCCACAGCACGGCGTAGGTCACGGCGCACTTGTCCACCGGGAAGTTGCTCTCGAACATGCAACGCGCTGGTCCAAATTGATCGATAGCGTGGTAGTAATAACGCGCCCATTTGGCCACCAGCTGATCCGAGGTGGGTGGCAGTGCTTCCCGGTCAAAAGTGAAACCGTTCCACGGCATCGCCAGACCGCCGAGTTTGACCGACACATTCGGGCAGCTCGCGAGTTCGGTCAGATCCCGCGCCCAAATTTTGTAGACCTCTTCTTCGTGACCCGCATAGGAGCCGATACCAACTGGCGTGCCAAGATGGTCGAGCACGATGGGTGTGTTGGGGAAGGCGCGCGCCAGCGCGGTCAGATGGGGTGTCTGCGGGTGGTAGTGCCACGCGTCAAAACGTAATCCCATTTCGCCGAGCAGCGCAAAACCGGCACGGAAGGCTGGCTCTGCATACAAATTGGGATGGGTTACGCCCTCCATGATGAACAACACATCACTATTGGTGTCCCACGCTGCGATCTGGCGAATGCCGCGAAACAACTTGCTCGCTGCACAATGGGCTTCGAGCACTTCACGTGCCCGCGGGCCGCGCAGGTCTGCCGTGCCCATTATGGCGCCGATCTGCGCGGCCTGGGGTTTCTGCCGTGCTTGCGCCGCGATGCCATCTACCCACTCCGTTTCTCCGACACATTTCATGTCCTCAGGACCCTCGCTGCGATAGCCCTCCCAACATTGCAGGTAGACGGTCTTGGCGACCTTGTGGGTGCCGGTGTCCGCCCACAGCTGATCGAGTCCGTAGTGCGGAAACTCGGTGGCCTGGGCGAAAAAATGATGGTGCGGGTCGATGATGGTGCGAGATGTATCGATGGCCTGCTCGGTCGACTTGGCCAGCCAGTCCTCGCGAATCTCAATAATGGACATGAATGTTCCCCTTCTGTTTTGACTATTGTCGTGGTGTTCAGCAGCGCGCAAAAGTGCTCTACAGCTCGTGTTGAGTCCGCATGGCGCCCAGATGACGCGGTGCACGCAGGGCCCATCACCCGTGACCGGAAGTTTGCCACAGCCAGCCGCGGGGGCCGGGTACTCGAAAGTTCAGGTGCCATCCGCTTTCCCACTTGGAGACACAGGGCTTGCGCGCTGTCCGCAGCATCAGTCCGGTGGGATGGTTCCCAGGCGCTGCCCATACTTCCGGGTGGGGTCCCAAGCCCATCGCTGCTAACCACTGCGCGGTGCACGATGCTAATCTGCCCTACGCATCAATTTATGCGCTACGTCCGTCCGCCCAGCACAGCGGGCCTATGGGGAGTTGTCTAATGAATGATCTCAAGTCGCGAAACAAACACGCCGACGCTGACACCAAAAATTTTGACGCCGTCATTATCGGCGCCGGTTTCGCCGGCATGTACGCGCTCTATCGCCTGCGCGAACTGGGCTTGGCCGTACGCTGTTACGAGGGCGCGTCCGGCGTCGGTGGTACCTGGTGGTGGAACCGCTATCCGGGTGCGCGGGTTGATTTTCCCAGTGCGCCCTATTACGCCTATACCTTCTCCGAAGACCTACTCAAGGAATGGGACTGGAAGGAACGGCAACCCTCCCAGGCGGAAGTGCTGGCTTATCTGGACTTCGCCGCAGACAAACTCAAACTGCGACCCGACATTCAGTTCGAAACCTGGGTTGAAAATGCCGCCTATGACGAGGCATCTCGTCGCTGGACGATGAGCACCAGCCGTGGTGAACGCATTTCAGCGCAATTCCTGGTCAGCGCCATGGGCACCTTGTCCGAGACCAATAAACCGAACATTCCTGGCATCGACGATTTTGCCGGCGAGCTGATCCACACCGGGCGCTGGCCGGCGGAAAAAGTGAGCTTCGCCGGCAAACGTGTGGGCGTGATTGGCACCGGCTCTTCGGGCATTCAATCGATTCCCATGATCGCGCGTGAGGCCAAGCACCTGACGGTGTTTCAGCGCACCCCGCAATACAGCATCCCCGCCGGCAACCGACCGGTACGGCCGGAAGAGCTCGCCGATGCGCGGCAGAACTTTGATAAACGCCGCCAATTCATGTCGGTGTGTCCGATTGGCATGCCTTACCCGCTGTCGCAACGTTCGGCCCTGGATGACACGCCGGAACAGCGTGAGCAGGTCTACGAAGCGCTATGGCAGGACGGTGGCCTGCCGATGCTGTTCAACAGCTACAACGATCTGTTGATCAACAAGGCGTCCAACGACACCCTGGCCGAATTTATTCGCGGCAAGATCCGTAAAACGGTCAAGGATCCGGCGACCGCCGCCAAGCTTATGCCGGACTACATTCTCGGCACCAAGCGCCAGGCCATCGACGACGGCTACTTCGAAACCTTCAACCGCGACAATGTTGAACTCGTTGATCTGCGCAGTGATCCGATCGAAAAAATCACCGCCACGGGCATCAAGACCAAAGACGGCGACCACCCACTCGACATGCTGGTGCTGGCGACCGGCTACGATGCGATTACCGGCAAGCTGATGCGCCTCAACCCCAGAGGGCGTGCAGGTGTGGATTTGGCGACGGCATGGAGCAAACGATTTTTTACCTACCTTGGCATCGCCATTCCAGGCATGCCGAACTTTTTCATGATCCACGGCCCACAATCACCGTCGGTGCTCTACAACATGCCCTATGGTGGGGAAATGGAAGGTGACTGGGTTCGCGATTGCATCGCCTATATGCGTAAGCACG
>JANOXY010000413.1:0-5035 GCA_031418675.1 Pseudomonadota bacterium | reverse complement strand
GTGGTTGAATCGGCGGCGCACGCGAGTCTGGAGGATTCGAAGATCCATCTGAGATGGGTTTATCGTTTCCTCTATGACGTGTACCTCGATGCGATTGACCGGACCTTGCTCGATAAGATTGTGGCCGCACGACGCGCTGAGGGCGTCGCGGTGGCCACCAGCAATCGGTTGCTGGAGATCATTCGAGTGATCTTGCGCCGGGCGCAAATGGATTGGGAATGGATAGATCGTGTTCCTGCGATCCGACTTCAACTCAACCCTGTCCGTCGGATCCGTTGGCTGAAACGTGAGGAAGCTGATCGGTTGTTGAGCGTCCTGCCGCCCCACCAGGCGGCGCTGGTGCGCTTCTCGCTGGCCACGGGGCTGCGCGAGAAGAATGTGACGCGATTGGAGTGGTCGCAGGTTGATCTGACACGCCGCATGGCGTGGATCCATCCCGACCAGGCCAAGGCGAAAAAGCCGATAGGCGTGCCGCTGAACAATGAAGCGGTGCTGGTGTTGAGACAGAAAGCGGGTAAGCACGACAAGCGCGTGTTCACCTGGCACGGGCGGCCGATAGACAAGGCCAATACCCGTGCCTGGCGGCGCGCACTGAAGGAGGTCGGCATCGAGTCATTTCGATGGCATGACCTGCGGCATACATGGGCTTCGTGGCATGTGCAAAACGGTACGCCGTTACACGTGCTGCAAGAGCTCGGGGGCTGGGCCTGCTTCTCGATGGTTCAACGCTACGCGCATCTGTCGGCGGAGCATCTGGCGGAATACGCCGGCAATGTGTCCAGAATTCGCGCGGTGGTTAGCACACTTTCTGGCACACCCGGCGAGGAGAAGAGCGATAGCAGCGTGCGGGAAACTGCGTGACTGCTTGAGCTGAGAGAAGGTAGTGGCGCGCCCGGAAGGATTCGAACCTCCGACCCCCTAGTTCGTAGCCTCTGGGTTCGCCCCTCACGCCACCCGATAGGCCGCCACGCGCGCCAGCACGGCGAGCGCCTCGCGCACCATGCCAGGAATGAACTCCGCCACATCAATGAGTGCATGCAGTGCGCC
Source organism: Pseudomonadota bacterium (assembly GCA_031418675.1). GTDB lineage: Bacteria > Pseudomonadota > Gammaproteobacteria > JADJYF01. The sequence goes on along the minus strand of JANOXY010000413.1, from coordinate 3,988 downwards.
CGCCACCTGTCCGCAGGGCAGAATGCCACCCTCCATGTCGCCATCACGCTGCCCGGCGATCAGGCGTTCGTCTTTGAAGCGCGTGAGATCGTCTTCCGTCACGCCGGGGCGCTGTTCAAATTTTGCGAGCTCGGCCATGGCGGGGCTGGGCAGCACACGAGACGGGCCATACAAAGCCTGGAATAAAATATCTTCACCCTCGTGGGCGGCGAGAATGCGCGCCGCGTAGTTGCCATGCCAGTCGGGGTTGTCGCGGCTGGCAACAAATCGCGTGCCGAGTGCGACCGCGTCGGCGCCCATGGCGAGTGCTGCCGCGAGACCGCGTCCGTCGCGCACACCACCGGCGAGTATCACCGGAATGTCCACCGCTTCGGTGACGCTGGGGCCGAGGACAAAGGTATGCACCGGCCGCGCATGGGTGTGACCACCCGCTTCGTAACCCGAGGCGATGAGCATGTCGACGCCATCGGCTGCAGCGCGTATCGCTTGTCGCGTGCCACCCACCTTGTGGATATGAATGAGCCCTGAGCCTTCGATCATGCGCCGTGCACCACCCGGTGCGCCGGCCGAGGTCGTAATAACACGCAAGCGTTTTGCGATCTCGCCGTCCTTGGCGGCATCGACCACTGCTTGCACATAGGCGGCACTGAAGGCCGGCACATGGCCGTGTTTGTCAGTGCCGACCGGAATATTCACCGCGAAGGGTTTGTCGGTCAGGGCGCACGCTTGCTCAATATAGCCACGCAGTTTGGCGGCACCCGCGCGCGGCTCTTCGCTGATGCCGGGAATGCTGACGGTGCCGAGTCCACCGGCATTGCTGACCGCGGCGGCCAGCGCAACGGTTTTGTAGGGACCCAGGCCTTCCTGCATCACCGGATGGGTGATGCCTAGCAGTGTGGTGAAGCGTGTAGCAAGTCGTGTCATGTGGTGTCCTGCTGATGCTGTGCGCTCAGGGATGAAACATCGCCCATTCATTAACCGGCGCACGTTCGCTAATCAAGGTGTTCTCGATGGCGCTGGTGTCTTCATAGCCTAAGGACATGCCACACAATACTTTCTGCTCCGCTGGCAGCGCGAGCTGCTCACCGATGATGCGATGGAACTGCGCAAAGGCAAACTGTGGGCAGGTATGCAGACCATGACCGCGGGCAGCGGTCATGAGGTTACCCATGAACATGCCGTAGTCGATCCAGGCCGCATAGCCCAGCGAGCGATGGATGGTGAAGATGAGGCCGACCGGCGCGTCAAAAAATTGAAAGTTGCGGGCGTGCTGGGTATGGGTGCGTTCGCGCTCGCCCTTGCCGATGCCGAGCAGGCTATATAAATCCCAGCCGACCTTGCGGCGTCGATCGATAAAGGGCGAGACCCATTCGCTGGGATAGATGGGGAACTCACTGTTGTGACGGGTGGCTTCGGCGGGATCGTTGAACGCCGCCAGGATCGCGCTGGATAAGCGCGCCTTGGTCGCGCCGGTCACGACCTGCACCTGCCAGGGCTGGATATTGGTGCCCGAGGCCGAGCGCGCAGCGACCGTCAGCAAATGTTCGATGGTTGCGCGCGGCACCTCAGTCGGTAAAAAAGCGCGCACCGAGCGGCGCGAAGTCAGTGCTTCATCAACGGCGTGGGGATCCATGGCAGTCCTGTTTTGAATGGCAGAAAAATAACGCCCGCCATTCTAGCGGCGAGGCGTGGACAAGAGTTACAGCGGCCGCGCGGTCGGCGTTACTGTAGGTGCGAATTTATTCGCACACTGCACGCAGCGTCCGCAAATGCTTCGCACAGGAGGGTGTCCGACTGAAGTCGGACCTACAGAATGCATCACGCTATTTCAGTAGGGCTTGGCGTGCAATACGCCCTGGCTCTCCAAGGCATCTACTTCTTTGCTTTGTTTGCCCAAGAGTTCCATCAAAATTTCACGGTTGTGCTCACCCAGCATCGGCCCGACCAGGCTGGGGTCGTTGGCTGGATAACGATTGGAATGGACGGGGTGACCTGGGATCTGGAACTCACCGGCTATGGGGTCCTTGATCGTGCGCACCGTGCCACGCGCAATCATATGGGGATGGTTGACGGTCTGTGCGACGGTGAGGATAGGTGCGCAGGGCACACCACCTCGTTCGAGAGTCGCGACCGCGTCTGCCACGCTCGGAAGTGTTGCCAGCCAAGTGTTGATCAAAGCGATGACTTCAGTTTGCCGTGCGAGGCGCTCAGCGTCCGTGTCCCAACCGGGCGCGCTGATCAGATCCTCGCGGCCCATCACCTTGCACAGGTCTCGCCAGTGATGCAGGAAGGCCATGATCATCACGCCACCGTCTCTGGCCTGGAAAATGCCAGCCGGGCAGACGTAGTTCATATGACTGCCGCCGCGGGTCGGCTGTATAACACCGCCGGTGCCGCTATAACGATGCACATTCACTTCGTGGTAGTGGTAATAACAATCGAGCAAGGCAATGTCGAGATGCTGACCTTCACCGGTGCGGTGACGATCGAGCAGGGCTGCCGCGATGGCGAAAGCAGCGGTGACACCGGTACTGACATCACCCACTGCCGCCAATGGAATGGCGGGCAGCGCATTCGGATCACCGATCATCGAAGTCACACCGGAATAGGCCTGGGCGATGTAGTCGTAGCCGGGCTTGTCGGCGAGCGGGCCGGTCTGTCCCAGGGCCGAAATCGAACACAGGATGATGTCTTGGCGCAGACTCTTTAAGACTTCGTAGCCCAAGCCCATCTGACTGATCACGCCGGGTTTGAAGTTCTCCACCACGATATCGCAATGGGGCACGAGCTCGCGCAGCAAGCTGATACTGGCGGGATTGCGCAGGTCCAGGCACAAACTTCTTTTATTCAAACACTGCTGAATGGTGTAGAGGCTGCGGTCGTTGCGCAGGCGCGATACCGATCGCGACATGTCGCCGTCGGGCGCCGATTCCACTTTGATCACATCGGCGCCCATCTCGGCGAACATGCGCGTGCAGGTTGGGCCCGCCACGGCGCGGGTCAGGTCGAGCATACGATAGCCGGATAGCATGTGTTGTTTGCGATTAGTCATCATCGATTCCTCAGGCCAGTCGGAAGACCGGCAGTTTCTGGCCGTTGGGGTGTTGGGTGAAAGCGAGCACGACGGGCGCGCCAAAAGTAATGGCGGCCGCATCACAATCGATGAGATTGCTGATCATGCGCAGATTTTTTTGTTCAGCGAGTTCCACTTCGACCACCACATAGGGCACCCGCGCGAACGCGGCGGGATGTACGGGATGGGTGATGACCGTCCAGGTATGCACACGACCACGGCCCGACAGCGGCGCCCATGCATAAACATCGTGGGCACAAAACACGCATAACGGTGCCGGATGCCAGCGGAACTTGTCACAGGACTGGCAGCGCTGCATGACCAGCCGCTCGTCGTTGCAGGCCGCCCAATAGGGCACGGTGCCGTACTCAGGGATCGGATAGGGGAAAGCGAGTTCGCTCATAACTCATTCCTCAGGATCATCGCCGAGGTGGGCACGGCGTTACCGGCCGAAACAAAAGCATGGCGTGCGTCCTTGACCTGACAGCGGGCCACACCGCGCAACTGCCGCACCGCTTCAATGATGTTCTGCATGCCATGCATATAACCTTCCGAGAGATTGCCACCACTGGTATTCATGGGCAGCTCACCATCGGGCCAGCGCAGACGGCCGTTGCTGACAAAGTCCTTACCTTCACCGCGCTTGCAAAAACCGAAGTCCTCAATGGCCATCATGACCAGGGGCGTGAAGTGGTCATAGATGAACAACACATCGATATCGGCATGGGTGATGCGCGCATCGCGGAACACATGTTTGGCAATGACGGTTGATTCGCTTTCAGCGGAATCCATGTCCTTGATGATGGAGCGATGGTTCCAGTGGCCGGCGCCGAGTCCACCACCGGCGATGAAGACCCGCGGGTGGCGCAGATCCTTGGCGACATCGGCGCGCGTAATCACCACCGCCGCCCCGCC
>JANOXY010000412.1:0-6566 GCA_031418675.1 Pseudomonadota bacterium | reverse complement strand
TTCTGGCATTTGAAGCGCGCGTCGCACGTGTATCACCAAGAACGAGTGTAGAAGGGCGCGTCGCAGCGACGAAACTTCAGCCATGCCGGTCTGTCTCGCTCTTGGTTGACGCATTCGAAGGGCGTGTGGAACACTCTCGCGCCCACGAGGGGCGCAGGTGATCGCGACCAGTGAGCGCTCACGTAAGGTGAGCATTACCCCGAACACGGCCAGGGACTGCGTCCTGGCGCACAGCCTATCGAGGGCTTCATGGCGCGGCGCGGCGAGTGTCCGGCCGCGCGTAAAAATTTAGAGGCCCACGGCATGGAAACCTTGATTGAAGTCAAAGGTTTGAGCAAAAACTTCGGCGCCCTGCAGGCGGTCAATGATATTTCGCTGACGGTGACCCGCGGCGAGGTATTGGGATTTCTCGGCCCCAACGGCGCCGGCAAATCGACCACCATGAAGATGATCACCGGTTTCCTGTCACCCAGTGCCGGCCAGGTCTCCATCGCCGGTTTTGATATCGAACGGGATCCGCTCGCGGCCAAGGCCAAGCTCGGCTACGTACCCGAAGGTGCGCCCGCTTACGGCGAAATGACACCCGCCAGTTTTCTGGATTTCATCGCCGCTATTCGCGGCATTCCCAGTGGCCAGCGTCAAGCACGCATCGCAGAAGTAGTGGGCAAGATTCATTTGGAGAACGTGCTTCATCAGCGCATCGAGACCTTGTCCAAGGGCTTCAAGCGTCGCGTTGGCCTCGCACAGGCGATCCTGCACGATCCCGAAATTTTGGTGATGGACGAACCAACCGATGGTCTGGATCCCAACCAGAAACACGAGGTGCGCGAACTGATCAAGGAAATGGCGCCAAACAAGGCCATCGTCATTTCCACCCACATCCTCGAAGAAGTTGATGCGGTATGTACACGCGCCATCATCATCAACCAGGGACGCCTGATTTTCAGCGGCACACCCCTTGAGCTCGCGCAACGATCGCGTTACCACAACGCACTGACCATCATCGTTGCTGCGGCTGGGCACGAACGGGCCTGCACTGTGATCGCGGGCTTGAATAGTGGCCACGATGTCGAGGTCCGGCTCCAGGGTGGCGACGCACGCATCACCGTCAGCGGCAAGCCGCAATCGCTGTCGATTGATGATCTGCAACAACGCCTCGCGCTGGCGGGCTGTGAGGTCCATGGCTTCTTCGTCGAACACGGACACCTCGACGAGGTGTTCCGCAGTTTAACCACTGCTGCGACCGCGAGTGGGGAGGTGCACCGCACATGAATGGCTTGACCACGATACTCAAACGCGAATTGCGCGCCTATTTCGCGACGCCGGTCGCCTACGTATTCATTGTTATTTTTCTGGTGCTGGCCGGTGTGGCCACGTTCTACATGGGTGGCTTCTACGAACGCGGTCAAGCCGATCTTGAGCCTTTTTTCCAGTTCCATCCCTGGCTGTATATGTTCCTCATCCCGGCCATTTCGATGCGGCTGTGGTCGGAAGAGCGCAAGGCCGGAACGCTAGAACTGCTACTTACACTGCCCGTGCCGCTGGCCGCCACTGTGCTCGGTAAATTTCTCGCGGCGTGGGCCTTCACAGCGGTCGCGCTACTCGGCACGGTACCGATCTGGATCACGGTCAATTATCTCGGTGATCCGGACAACACCGTGATCCTGGCCGGCTATCTGGGCAGCCTGCTGATGGCCGGCGGTTTTCTTGCCATCGGCGCCTGTATTTCTGCCTTGACCAAAAACCAGGTCATCGCCTTCGTCGTCAGCTTTGTGATCTGCTTCGCGTTTAACCTTAGCGGCTTTCCCATGGTCATCGACATCCTGAGTGCGTGGGCACCACAGGCCATCGTCGAGGTCGTCAGTTCGTTCAGTTTTCTGACCCATTTCAACTCGATAGTAAAAGGTGTGATCGATGTGCGCGATCTGGTGTTTTTCGCCACACTCATCGCGTTCTGGCTATACGCCAACGTGCTCGCTATCCAACTCAACAAGAGCAATTGAGCGCCGCGTTAAACGCAACGCTTTGTCAGCGAAGGTATCGTTATGAACAAAACACTGGTCACTGGTACGGGCCTCGTCGTCGCGCTGGCCTTGTTTTTGACGGTCAATATCATCAGTAATCAGAGCCTCACTTCGCTGCGCCTGGATCTGACCGAGAACAAGCTGTACACGCTGTCTGCCGGTAGCCGCAACATCCTTGCTCAGCTGCTCGAGCCGGTGACTATCCGGCTTTATTTTTCATCAAAAGAGTTCGCCAGCATTCCGCAGTTGTTGAATTATGGCAAACGCGTACGCGACATGCTCGACGAGTACGCTGCGGCAGGACAGGGCAAAGTCAAATTGCAGGTCATCGACCCCGAACCGTTCTCCGAGGCCGAAGACGAAGCGGTTTCTTTCGGCGTGCGTCCAGTGCCGCTATCGGCCGGTGGCGGCCAAGGCTATCTCGGTGTGGTCGGCACCAATGCCACCGACGACGTGCAACTGCTGCCACTCTTGAGTCCCGAGCGCGAGGACGCACTCGAATACGAATTGACCAAGATGATTTATTCGCTCGCGCACCCCAAGAAACGCGTCCTTGGCGTGATTTCAACGTTGCCGGTGCTCGCGCCACCGCCCGATCCCATGACAGGCCAGCAGCGCGCCCAGGACTGGACCAGCTTCGTGCTGTTGAAGGAACTCTACGACATCAAGGAAATGACGCCTGAGGTCACGGCCATCGATAAAGATATCGACACATTGATAGTGGTCCACCCCAAAGAACTGCCGGCCGCGACGCTCTACGCCATCGATCAATTTGTCTTGAAGGGCGGCAAGGCCATGATCTTCGTCGACCCGCTGGCAGAGCAGGACCGCGCTCAGCCCGATCCCGAGCGGCCCGGCGTGCCGCCCAAACTCGATTCAAATTTAGAGCCGCTGTTCGCCAAATGGGGCATCAAGTTTGCGTCGGACAAAGTGGTCGGTGACCCGACTATCGCCGTACGCGTGTCGTTTCGTACACCCCGTGGTGTACAGCAGGTCGAATATCTGCCCTGGTTGCAGCTGCAAGGCAACGCACTTAACCATGACGACTTCATCACCAATGAGCTGAACTCCGTCAACATCGGCAGCGCCGGTGCGCTGGAAACGATAGCCGACTCCAAGCTCAAGGTCGTGCCACTACTGCAGACCGATAGCAGCTCGGGTTTGATCGATCGCGACTCGATTATTTTTGTGCGTGACCCTGCAGGGCTACTGGAAAACTTCAAATCCGATGGCCAGCGCCACATTCTTGCCATGCGTATCTCGGGCGACGCGCTGAGCGCATTTCCTGAGGGGCGCCCAGCAAGCGCCGAGCAAAAGAACGAGACGCCCGATGCCGATTTTGTCGCCAGCTCAAAAGCAGGCATCAATGTCATTGTGGTCGCTGACACCGACCTGCTGGCCGACCGTTTCTGGGTGCGCTTTTCGAGCTTCGGCGATATGCGCATGCCGGAGCCCTTTGGCAATAACGGCGACTTTCTGATCAATTCCATCGATAACCTCGGTGGCAACGACGATCTCATCAGCCTGCGCAGTCGCGGCCAGTACACTCGTCCGTTCAAGATCGTGCAGCAGATCCAGCGCGACGCCGAAGCGCAATTCCGCGATCGTCAGCGGGCATTGCAGGACAAGCTGACGGAAACCGAGAAAAAGCTGTCCGAGCTGCAGGGCGAACACAGCGGCAAGGAGATGATCCTCACACCGGCGCAGAAGACCGAGATCGAAACCTTCCGCGATGAACAGCTCAAGACGCGCAAAGAATTACGCGCCGTACAGCACGAGCTCGACGCCAACATTGAAGGATTGGGCAGCAAATTGAAATTCATCAACACCGCCTTGGTGCCGTTGCTGATAACTGTTTTGGCCATCGCGATGAGTTTATTTGCGGCGCGCTCACGACGTGCTGCATGAGCATAAAGAGAGGCGCGCGCCATGAATAAAACCCTGCTCGGTACGCTGCTGCTTGCCCTCGCGCTGGGCGGGCTGGCGTGGAAAATCAGTGTCGACAAAGCGCCCCAGACTGACATCACACGCACTGCGCTCTACGTCGGACTGCTCGAGCAACTCAATGACGTGACCCGTGTAGAGCTGCGCGGCCCCAAGTCCACGACCACGCTCAAACGAAGCAGCGGACAATGGACCGTCGCCAATCGCGATAACTTCCCGGCCGATGGCAAAGCGGTCAAACGCCTGCTGCTGCAATTGGCGGATTTCGAAATTGTGGAGGCCAAAACCAGTTTGCCCGACAACTACGCCCGCATAGGTGTGGCTGAACCCGGTGACGGCTCCGACAGTCTCCAAGTTGAACTTTTTGGCGCCACGGACAACAAGCTGCTGGCGATCATCGTTGGTCATGCACGCGACAGCGGCCAGAAAAAGCAGCGATATGTGCGCCGGGTCGGCGAGGCGCAGTCATGGCTCGTAACCGGCAACCTGGACGGCACGGCGGAGCCCATCACCTGGTTGGATGCGCGTATCGCCGATGTTGATACGACGCGGGTTCGTCGCGTTGCAATCACACCTAAGGACGGGCCAGCGGTAGTGATCGAAAAGGCGCAGCCCAAAGACAACTTCTACGACTTGAAAAATGTGCCCAGCGGCCGGGTCGCGCGCTCCAAGTCGCTGGTTTCGAGTCTCGGTGCCGTGCTGCTGGATCTGCGTTTCAACAGCGTGGCCGCCGCCGCCCCCTACGCCGAGGCCAAACCGCTACGCCGCACCATCGTGGAAACGTTTGACGGACTGCGTGCCCAGATCGACGAATTCGAAACCGATGGCAAGACCTATGCACGCTTCGATTTCGACTACGACGCAACCCTGGTGCACAAGGACGACAGCAAGGCCGACGCCGCGACAGCAGCCGTCGAATCGCCCGCCAGCGACAAAGCAAGCGGCGATGCTGCGACGGAAACAGTCCAACAGGAAGTCGCGCGCCTCACAGCGCGTGTTGCAGCTTGGGTATACGAATTGCCGGATTATAAAACGCGATTGTTGAGCAAGCGCATGGATGATCTGGTGCAGGCGGCCACTGCGGCCCCGGCACCTTAAGGGCGGAACCGGTGTGCCGTCGACCTCAGTGGACGTGCTGGCTGGGGGCGCACGAGGCCGGCAGGGCGCTCGTCATAGAGCGCAGCATGCGCCAGCCGTGGGCGCTACCCAACTCGTGCCAGAGGTTGTAGGCGTTAAATCCATCGATGCAGGGCTCGCCGCTCTGCAAAACGCGCAGTGTCTGCAAAGTATCCATGGCGCGTACAAATTCGTCGGCCAGCAGCGTGTGGATTTCCGATTTGTGCTTGGAAGCGTATTCGCGATACGCGTGGCGTCCGACTTCGACAAAATAGGACACCGGTACGCCTTTGCGGATTGCGTGCTCGGGAAACAAGCCGGCGAACAACAAGCACTGATCGCCAACGACCGCGGGGTCGGAGGTATCGGCGTGCAGGATGCGGTCGATACGATCAATGAAGCCGTTCTCCAGGTCACGGTTCGTAATGCCCGCACCGACATGGCGAAATAGCAGGCTGACGAGGTGCTCTTCGATGGCCGGGCTCACGCGCACACCCGCCGTGAGTTGAGCGTGGGTGAGTAGGGCGCGCCAACCGGCGGTCTCGGCGATGTGCAGTTCAGCTTGAGCCATGACAGTGTTCCTCGATTACGGAAAATGTCGGCCTGCGCGCCAGAAGCTTTAACTTGGTCAGCGCTACACCAGCGCCTGGTACGTCGTACTCAAGCCCAGGCACAGCGGCTATACTTCCGACCCCAATCGCCAGCCCCGACAGCCCGCACCGCCCATGACCCAGGCAAGCGCCCCGCCTCCCAGTTTTCAGGCCCTGATTTTTGAACTGCAACGCTATTGGAGCGGCCATGGCTGCGTCATCGCCCAGCCCTATGACATGGAGATGGGCGCGGGTACCTTTCATCCGGCCACCTTCCTGCGTGCCATCGGCCCTGAGCCTTGGCGTGCGGCCTATGTCCAGCCTTCGCGACGTCCCACCGACGGACGTTATGGTGATAACCCCAACCGACTGCAGCACTACTTCCAGTTCCAGGTCCTGCTGAAACCCTCGCCCGACGACATACAGGCGCTGTACCTCGAGTCGCTGCGCACACTGGGTATCGATCTCAATGTGCACGATGTGCGCTTCGTCGAAGACAACTGGGAGTCACCGACCTTGGGTGCCTGGGGTCTGGGTTGGGAAGTGTGGTTAAACGGTATGGAGATCACCCAGTTCACCTACTTTCAGCAGGTAGGTGGCCTGGACTGCCGACCTGTGGCGGGTGAAATCACCTACGGTCTGGAACGCATCGCCATGTATCTGCAGGGCGTGAATTCGGTTTACGACCTGTTGTGGACACAGTCCGGCAACGGCCGCGTGACCTACGGCGACATCTACCATCAGAACGAAGTGGAGATGTCAGCCTACAACTTTGAGCACGCTGACACTGCCGCTTTGTTTAGCTGGTTCGATCACTGCGAGGCTGCCGCCACGCACATGATTGACGTCAAGCTGCAGCTGCCCGCCTACGAACAGATGCTCAAAGCCTCCC
>JANOXY010000411.1:0-6387 GCA_031418675.1 Pseudomonadota bacterium | reverse complement strand
GATTGCCGCCGCCCGGAGCCTCGCGCTTCTAGCGCGCGCGCACCCCACAGAGCAGGAGGAACGCATGAAGATCCTTGTGGCCGTCAAACGTGCCATCGATTACAACGTCAAGGCCCGCCCGAAATCCGACGGCTCGGCCGTTGACCTGGCCAACGTCAAGATGTCGATGAACCCCTTCGATGAAATCGCCGTCGAAGAAGCCATTCGCATTCAAGAAGCCGGTGGTGCCACCGAGACCATCGCGGTGTCAGTGGGCCCCAAGCAGTGCCAGGAAACCTTGCGCACGGCAATGGCGATGGGCATCGACCGCGGGGTGCTGGTTGAGACCGAAGAAGACACCCAACCGCTGGCCGTTGCCAAGTTGCTGGCCGCCGTTGTCAAACAGGAACAGCCGGGGCTCGTGCTCCTCGGCAAACAAGCCATTGACGATGACTCCAACCAGACCGGCCAAATGCTGGCCGCGCTGCTCGGCTGGTCGCAAGGCACTTTTGCTGCCAAGGTCACCATCGAAGGTGAGCGTTTGAAAGTTGCGCGCGAAATCGATGGTGGCATTCAAACGGTATCGCTCAAGATGCCTGCGGTCGTAACTGCGGATTTGCGCTTGAATGAGCCGCGCTACGTCAAGCTGCCGAACATCATGAAGGCCAAAAAAAAGCAGCTCGATGTATTGACACCGGAGGGTCTCGGCGTCGACGTCAAAGCGCGCTTGACGGTGCTCAAAGTCGCCGAACCACCGGCGCGTAAGGGCGGCATTAAAGTGCCCGACGTGCAGGCACTGATAGACAAGCTCCGCAACGAAGCGAAGGTAATTTGAGATGAGCGCACTGGTACTCGCTGAACATAATTCCGCCGGCCTGGTGCCGGCCACGTTGAACGCTATCGCCGCAGGCCTTGCGCTCGGTGCCCAAGTGGATGTGCTGGTTGCCGGCGACGGCTGTCGAGCCGTGGCCGACGCGGTGGCCGCCGTGGCCGGTGTGAGCAAGGTGCTGTTGGTCGAAGCTCCCCATTACGCGCACGCTTTGCCTGAAAACCTGGCACCGTTGCTGGTGCAGGTTGCAGGCCCTTACGAGCATCTCGTTGCTGCCGCAACGACCACCGGTAAAAACGTCATGCCACGCGTGGCGGCACTGCTGGACGTCGCTCAGATCTCTGAAATCACGGAAGTCATTTCCAATGACACTTTTGTGCGACCCATCTATGCCGGTAACGTCATGGCGACGGTCAAGTCCAGCGATGCCAAAAAAGTCATCACTGTGCGGCTGACAGCCTACGATCCGGCACCGGCGAGCGGCGGTAGCGCGACCATCGAAGCTGTAGCGGGTGCCGCTGACAGCGGTTTGTCCCAGTGGGTCGCGGAAGAATTGACCAAGAGCAACCGTCCCGAACTGACCGCCGCCGACATCATTGTGTCCGGTGGCCGCGGCGTCGGCAGCGCTGAGAATTTTGCCATCATTGAAGCGCTGGCCGATCAGCTGGGTGCCGCGGTCGGTGCGTCGCGCGCGGCGGTTGATGCGGGTTACGTGCCCAACGATTACCAGGTGGGTCAGACCGGCAAAGTTGTGGCACCGACCTTGTATGTGGCGGTCGGCATCTCAGGCGCCATCCAGCACTTGGCCGGCATGAAAGACAGCAAAGTCATCGTGTGCATCAACAAGGACGAAGAAGCGCCGATTTTTGGCGTAGCCGATTACGGCCTGGTCGGTGACTTGTTCAAAGAAGTGCCGGCCATGACTGCCGCGCTCAGCAATAAGTAAACATCAGACCTGGGGCAGCGCGCAGACGGGCGGCGCGTGCCGCCCGACGCGGACATAGTCAATCAGACAAACGCCGCTCGCGCTGACTGCGAACGGTTAAGGGGAATTGCGGTGGAACGCGAAGCGATGGAATTCGACGTCGTGATCGTAGGCGGAGGACCGTCGGGCTTGGCGGCTGCGATCCGTTTGCGCCAGCTCGCCATTCAGCATGGGGAAGAGCTGACGGTCTGCGTGTTGGAGAAGGGCTCAGAAGTTGGTGCCCACATCATGTCCGGTGCCGTCATCGAACCCCGCGCGCTGAATGAGCTCATCCCAGACTGGCAGGCGCGCGGTGCGCCGCTGAATACCCCGGCCGGGGAAGATCGCTTTTTGTTTTTGACACAAACCCGCGCGATCAAGCTGCCCACGCCACCGCAAATGCACAATCACGGTAACTACATCGTCAGCCTGGGCAATGTCTGTCGTTGGCTGGCGGAGCAGGCTGCCGAGCTTGAGGTGGAGATCTATCCCGGCTTTGCCGCCAGCGAAGTGCTCTATCACGAAGATGGCTCGGTGAAGGGCGTTGCGACCGGTGATATGGGCCGCACTCGCGAGGGTGAAGAAGGGCCTAATTTTGCGCCAGGCATGGAATTGCACGCCCGCCAAACGCTGTTTGGCGAAGGTTGCCGCGGCTCTCTTACCAAAACCTTGTTTCAGCGTTTTAATCTGCGCGACGGCGTCGACCCGCAGGTGTTTGGTATCGGTATTAAAGAGTTGTGGGAGATCGATGCCAGCCAGCATAGGCGCGGCTCCATCACCCATACCACCGGTTGGCCGATGGATCTCAAAACCTATGGTGGGTCGTGGACCTATCACCTCGAAGACAATCTGGTGTCGGTCGGTTTTGTCGTTGGACTCGACTATCAGAATACCTATCTCAGTCAGTTCGAAGAAATGCAGCGCTTCAAGACCCATCCCGAGATCCGCAAACAGTTCGAAGGTGGGCGGCGTTTGTCCTATGGTGCGCGCGCCATCAGCGCGGGTGGTTTTCAGTCAATTCCGAAGTTGAGTTTCCCGGGCGGCTTACTGATCGGCGATTGTGCCGGCTTTCTGAACGTTCCTAAAATCAAGGGCACTCACACCGCGATGAAATCGGGCATGACGGCTGCGGAGGCGGTGTTCGACGCGCTGAAAGGCGGCCAGCCCCACGGCCAGGAAGTGCGTACCTACGCCGAGCGTCTGAGCAAGACCTGGTTATGGGACGAGCTCTATCGTGTGCGTAATATCAAACCCTCGTTCCACTGGGGACTGCCGGCCGCCATGGCGTATTCGGCCGTTGATACTTATGTGCTGCGTGGCAAAGCGCCGTGGACTTTGCGCCATCGTCCCGACCATCTACAGCTGAAGCCGGCGGCTGAGTGTCAGCCGATCGACTACCCCAAGCCCGACGGTAAGCTCACTTTCGATCGGCTGTCGTCGGTATTCCTCTCCAATACCAATCACGAGGAAGATCAGCCCTGCCACCTCACCCTGCGTGATAGCCAGGTGCCCGTCGCGCTCAATCTCGCGCGGTACGCAGGTCCTGAGGCGCGTTATTGCCCAGCCGGAGTTTACGAGTTCATCGAAGAAGGCGGCGAATCGCGGCTACAGATCAATGCGCAGAATTGTGTCCATTGTAAAACCTGCGATATCAAAGACCCGTCGCAGAACATCAACTGGGTGACGCCGGAAGGTAGCGGTGGCCCCAATTATCCGAATATGTAGCAAGCAGCCATGCCGAAAGTAACTTATCGTCAACCCGACGGTGCCGAGCGCACCATCGACGTACCCATCGGCTGGAGCCTGATGGAAGCGGCAATTCAGAACAATATCGAGGGCATCATTGCCGAGTGCGGTGGCGGCTGTGCCTGTGCCACCTGCCATGTTTATGTTGCCGATACGTCTCAGCTGGGACCGATCGCCGATATGGAAGGCGACATGCTTGAGTGCACAGCCGCCGAGCGCCAGCCGAATTCGCGCTTGTCGTGCCAGCTCAAGATGTCGGCGCAGATGGATGGCCTGGTGGTATTGATCCCCGCCCGCCAGACTTGACCGTGTCTGCCAGTAGCGCGCCTATCGTGGTGGTTGGCGCCGGTCAGGCGGGTCAGCAGATCTGCGAATCCCTGCGGCGCGGGGGCTATGCGGGTGGCCTGGTCATGATCGGTGATGAACCGGTCTTGCCCTATCAAAGGCCACCGCTGTCCAAGAAATTTCTGACAGGTGCTCTGGAAGCCGAGCGCCTGTGGCTGCGACCGGCGAGCTACTACGAAAAACAGAACGTTGAACTGCGACTCCATGTGCGCGTTGAGCGCATCGATCGCGCGACACGCACGCTGCATCTGGCTGGCGGTGAGACGCTGAATTACGCAGGGCTCGCACTCACCACCGGTACACGCGTTCGGCCCCTCGCGGTGCCGGGTGCCGAGCAGGCTGAGATCCATTACATACGCAGCCTTGCCGATGGCCAACGTCTGGCCGCTCGATTGCCCCAGGTGCAGCGTATCGCTGTTATCGGCGGCGGTTTTATCGGGCTCGAAGTGGCGGCGATCGCCCGTGAACTCGGCAAGGAAGTGGTGCTGATAGAAGCATTCGACCGCCTCATGGCCCGTGCTGTCGCGCCGCAAGTGTCGGCCTTTTACGCTGAATTGCACCGTAGTCACGGTGTCGAGTTGTTGCTGTCGACCGGTGTGCGTGCGATCCGCTCCATGGGCGAAACCCATACCGTGGTGTGTGATACGGGCACGGAATACACCGTCGACTTACTGGTGGTGGGCATTGGTGTATTGCCCAATAGCGAAGTGGCGGAGCAGGCAGGGCTCGATTGCCGTAACGGCATTGTGGTCGATAGTTGCGCGCGCACCAGCGACCCTCTGATCGTCGCGGCCGGCGACTGCACCTGGCACATGAACGGTTTTCTCCAGCGCGAACTGCGTCTTGAGTCGGTGCAAAATGCGGTCGACCAAGCCAAGAGTGCGGCAGCGAGTTTGCTTGGGCAGCCGAGTGAGTACTGCCAGGTGCCATGGTTCTGGTCCGATCAATACGACGTCAAATTGCAGATTGCCGGCATCGGCATGCCCCACGACGAAGCCGTCGCCCGTGGTGATGCAAGCACCAAGGCGTTTTCGGTTTTCTACTTTCGGGCTGGTGAGTTGGTCGGTGTGGATTCGCTGAATCGGCCGGCCGAGCACATGGCGGCGCGCAAGCTATTGGCACAGCACACTGCATTAAGTCCCGCTCAGGCGGGTGATACAACATTTGATCTCATGGCACTGGCACGCGCCTAGGCGTAGTTCGGCGCAAACAATTAAAACGACGAAGAGGCGAGGAGAACAGGCAATGCCTAAAATTATTTACGTCGACATCGACGGCGCGCGACACGAGTGCAACGTCGCCAACGGTGTTTCAGTCATGGAGGGCGCGATTCAAAATGGCGTGGCCGGCATCCTGGCGATCTGCGGGGGCAGCTGCGCGTGCAGCACCTGCCATGTTTATATCGACCCGGCGTGGGCGGCACGCGTGGGCACACCTGCGGACATTGAGGATTCGACCCTGGAACTCGCCTACGACCGCAAATCCAACAGTCGGCTGTCGTGCCAGATTGAAGTCAGCGCTGCGCTGGATGGACTAGTCGTGCACGTCGCGCAGAACGACGGCTGAGGCCGCGGCCGTGTATGTAGGCGTGAGCTTTCTAGTCTCGGTTACGCCCACCATGGCGCGATATTGATCCTATGCGCGAGCTGCATGATTTCCAGCGTTCCAGCTCCGCGCAGCGCGTGCGTATAGCGCTGGCCTTAAAAGGTCTGGACTACACCGCGATCCCTGTCGCGCTACAGACTGGCGAGCATTTCGAAGCAGAATATCGCACCATCAATCCCCAGGGTTTGGTGCCGGTCTACAGCGACAACGACGTCATTCTGAGCCAATCCCTGGCCATCATCGAATATCTCGATGAGGTGCACCCTGAGCCGGCACTGCTGCCGGTTAACCCGGTTGAGCGTGCCCGTGCGCGGCAGTTCGCGTTGTTGATCGCCACTGACTTACAGCCACTCACGGCCCTACGCGTGATGAGCTATCTGCGCGATTCGGTGCGCATGGACGTGACGGCGCGCAGACGCTGGTTTCACTACTGGCTGATGGAAGGCCTGGATGCGCTGGAGCTGTGGTTGACCGCCGCTGAGCGCGCGAGTCTCTTCTGTGTCGGCGCACAGCCGAGCATCGCCGATATCTGCCTGGTACCACAGTTAGAAGTCGCGCGGCGTAGTCGCATTGATATCGACGAGTTCCCGCGTCTGGCCGCGGTTGAAGCGCGCTGCCTGACCTTGCCTGCATTTCAGAACACACGTCCTGCGGCCCAGGCCGCACAACCATGATGCGCGGCGCCCCCGGCCTTGCGCACGAGGGCCGTCGAGATGATTACCGATCGTATTGAGCAGCGCTGGCTGACAGCTTTTCGCCAGGTGTTTGAATTGTGCAAAGTGCAAGCCGGCGAACAGGTTGCACTGCTGGCAGAGAGCCAGTCGCGCGGCTTGAATATTGACCTGGCGCGTCTCGCCCTGGAACAGCTAGGTACCCATCCGGTGACGATCACTGTGCCGACCCCGGCACAAAGCGCGCC
>JANOXY010000410.1:0-1662 GCA_031418675.1 Pseudomonadota bacterium | reverse complement strand
GGTCAACGATGCGCCCACCGTAGTCGCGCCGGCGCAGTCCGGCGTCGAAGACCAGCCGCTCAGCATCGTTGCCCTCCAGGTGAGCGATGTTGACAGTGCCGAACTCACGCTGACCCTGACCGACAGCGGCTTTGCGTCCTTCGGCACCTACACCCTGGCAAGCACTGCCGGCCTGAGCTTCTCCCTTGGCGATGGTGTGGCCGACACCAATATGACTTTCACCGGGACTCAGGCCGCCATCAACAATGCGCTCGCTACGCTCACCTTTGTACCGAACGCTGATTTTTTCGGCAGCTTCGTCCTCGCCCCAACGGTGAGTGACGGCGAGCTCAGCTCGACGGCCAATGCCATCATCGACATTGCCGCAGTCAACGACGCGCCCGTCACCACCGCAGTCACCCTTGCCTCCATTGCGGAAGATAGCGGCGTGCGCCTGATAACCCAGGCCGAGTTGCTTTTCAACGCGAGTGACATCGATAGCGTAGGCCTGACGGCCACTGGCCTTGCGATAACATCCGGCAGCGGCGAGCTGGTCGACAACCTTGATGGCAGCTGGACCTATACGCCGGCCCCGAACGACGACAGCGCCGCAAGCTTCACTTATCTCGTCAGCGACGGCAGCCTGAGCGTGGCGGGCAGCGCCAGTCTGGATATCACCCCGGTTAACGACGCGCCCATCATGGTCGCGCCGTCCCAGTCTGGCGTCGAAGATCAGCCGCTCAGCATCGTCGGTCTGCAGGTGAGTGATGTTGACAGCGCCGAACTGACTCTGACCCTGACCGATACGGGCTTCGGTTCTTTCGGCACCTACACCCTCGCCAGCACCACCGGCCTGAGCTTCGCGCTTGGCGATGGTGTGGCCGACACCAATATGACTTTCACCGGCACCCAGGCCGCCATCAACAACGCGTTGGCGACAGTCACCTTTGTGCCGAATGCCGACTACTTCGGCAGCTTCGTGCTGGCGCCGTCGGTGAGCGATGGCGAGTTTACCTCGACGGCCAATGCCACCATCAGCATTGCGGCAGTCAACGACGCGCCGCTGCTGAGCGATTTTGGCGGCACGGTGTTGACTTCACCCGATGCGCCGGTCGCGATACTCGATTCAAGTATTAGCCTGAGCGATGTCGACAATGCCACGCTGACCGGTGCGACCCTGGCGATCAGCGGCGGTTATCCCGGTGACCAACTGCTGTTCAACAACCAGAACGGCATCAGCGGCGTGTTCAATGGCACCAGTAATACGCTGACTTTGAGTGGCGTCGCGAGCCTCGCCGACTACGAGACCGCACTCGAATCCGTGCGCTTCCAGACTTCAGATAACCATTCAGGACTGCGCACCGTCAGTTTGACAGTGACCGATGGCGCAGCCGTCAGCAACTCGCAGTCGGTGATGGTGGATGTTTCCACTGGTCTCGACCTCGCAACGCTCAACGGCGTGAACGGCTTCGTACTGGAAGGCACGAGTGCCAATGATCGCAGCGGTCGCTCGGTCAGCGGCGCAGGGGACGTGAATGGCGATGGTTATGACGACGTCATCGTTGGCGCCTTCCTGGCCGATGCCAACGGCGTCGATGCGGGTGCCAGTTATGTGGTGTTCGGTGGCGCGAGCGGCTTCCTCCCGCATCTGAACCTTGCCGATCTGAATCTCAGCAATGGCTT
>JANOXY010000409.1:0-11028 GCA_031418675.1 Pseudomonadota bacterium | reverse complement strand
AGCGCCCTGTGGGAAATCCGTTCCACCTTGGATGTTGCCGATAAATACCGCATGCGCCGGAGCCATACCGAGAAGGCCAATGATGACCACGACGGAGGCTGTTAGAAGACTGATTCTGGAAGCTTGAACATTTCGATCTCCTTGAACAGAAGTGATATTTTCAACCGAAATAATTCGCAATATTCGTGCCGTTATTAATTTTATATATGTTTCAAAAGGTTAAAAATTTCTGATCGGTGCGTGCCGAAACATATGTAAATTTTATTGACAGAAATGCCCGTTGTTCTCGCGAAACAAACACTCCAATCAGAAAAAACCTCGTCGACCAGTAGCGCCGCGCTCCTGGCCATGGGACGCGCGCCCCAACTCGGGCTGACAAAATCGCAGGGAAGGACGCCATTGCGATCGGCTGACGCTGCTCACCACGTCTGCAGGGCCGAACGCACTTCGTCGCGATAAAGTTCGTTGGCCGCTTTGCCGTAAGCGCTGGCAAACGCCCCTTCCACTGGGCAATCAATTGCCGTCGTGGTCTTGTCTTCAAAGCAGGGCACCGGGGTATCCGAGATGAGGCGAGCAAACGCATAGGTACGGTAATTAATGACGCCGTTGACCTTGATCGGCAGTCGCGTCAGCCCCGCCCCCGAACGCACCATCACTTTCTGTCCGCAGTCACCGTTTGCGTCGGGCAGGCATGTGCCATAACTACCGCCCTTACCCCAGCGTTGCACAGCGGCCCCAAATGCGGTCGCAACCCCCGATTTTCCGAGCGACGCGGCTTCTTGCGCAATGATGGCTTGCAGCCCATCGCCAGCACCGGCCGTGCTCTGGGTAGACTCGAGGTACTCAGCGCGCGCTGAGTGGGTGTTGTTCAACAGCGTGGAATTCCATACCCCCTCAAAGATGCGTGCCAGATCGGCCGCCGAGGTCTCGTTGCGCAGATTGCTCGGGTCGTACTTTCCAGCCGAATTTTTGTAGGCACACCCGATGTTGTGGCGCAGGTTCGTGTCGATCAGGCCCGCCGCCGCAGCGGTCGCATTGAACGGCGCAAAGCCTCCGTAGCGCAAGACCGTGCCGCGCGTGGTGCGGTTGTCGGAGATGCTCATCATCTCGTCGAGCCCCTTCTCGAAGTTATAGTTGGTTCGTCGGCGCGCCTCGACTGTTTCAAGCTGCGTGTCGGGACAGGCGTCCTTGCCTAGAAAAGCATCGTATTCGTAATAGAGGAACGCAGAGTCCAGGGTATCCGCACCGCTTTGAACCTGACGCATGGCATGCAGCAAGTGCAGTGACTTCAGCGAACTTGCGACTTCCGCGCGACGGCCTGCATTCAAGCTCACCTTGGTGGACACTGAGCCTGTGTCGATGCGCTTGAGAAAGGCTTCAAAAATGCCGAGGGTCGGGTTGCCATTGGCGTCGAGAAACTTTTCCGCGAATACCTTGCGCATGCGCCGTGTGCTGGTATTCGCGTTATCGATGAACGCCGCATCGTAACGCCGCACCCCGTTAGAATCCGCATAGCTGGTGACGTCAATTGGACGAGAAGCGAGTTGCTCGGCGTAGCGGTTCAGCGCTGACAGCGAGGTGAAGCCAAATGAATACCACCATGCCGATGCGTTGTTTCCCGTGTTGGCCACCTGGATGAAGTTGTAGGTGCCATTGGGCTGGCGGTCGAGCTTGACCACACGACCCTTAAACGCCGCAATTTTGCTCGCCATGCTTGAGCGCGACTGGTTCAACCACCACTCCCAGGATTTGTTGTCGACACCCGTATTGGCCACCAGCACCACGGCGTAGCGTTTCGCGCCACCAACGGAGTAGGTATCGAGATCAATCAGTCGGTGCCCAGTGCTAGTCAGGTGGCTGGTGATCTGCGCCGAAGTAATACCGAATCGCCAACTCCAATTGCGCGCCGCAGCGCCGCTGTTCGAGACCATGACGATCGCAAACCGGATCACACCACCGCCGGCGTCATAGGGTTCAATTTCAATCAAACGGGCCTTGTTCGTGCTCAGTTTGTTCGCCACATTCGCCGCCGTTTGTCCTTCGTACCACCACCAAGCTGGAACCGCATACGCACCGCTGTTGCGCACCATCCGCACGGTGTAGCGCGGACTTCCGTTAACAACCGTCGACACCTCAAGATCGGTCAAACGCGCGTTGTTCTCGGTGAGCAAGACGGTGACCTCGGTTGAGGAGACATCTTTATAGGTCCACCATCCAGCAGGGACATTAATCGAGTGATCATCGGTCAATGCCTTGACATCGAGCGCGGCGCTGACTGCCGCGCTGGCGAGTGTGGTGATGATGCCTAAGATAGACATGAGCACGTACAGGCGGGAGCTTGAGGGTCGCATCGGGCACTCCAATGGTCTGAAGTATGGATAAATGTCAGTGACTCCCCCAACCGAATCAAACGGGTGAAGGGTGAGCGCCGACGCTGGCCCGGCGTGGTGCGACGCCTTGCAGCGCGCACCGGGCAGCGGCGGCGCTCAATATTCGACCGCACTGAAGCGCGTCGGGCGTGGTGAAACTACACCGAAACTAGTCGGCCCAGATCCCTGTGCTTGCGGGGGTTCTGGCCGATCTGACGACTATTACCGCTAATGCCACGGTTGGCCCGGCGCTAAGTTCCAAACCAATGGCACACGACAGAGGCGGGAAAGAATTTGAATGGCAGAAGGGGCATTCGCCGACTGGCTATCGACGCCCGTCCGTCGCCATCCGTTAGCTATTTACTTTAAAAGGAAAATATATCGCAACGAGCGGCGAAGCTGCTGGCGCACGAGACGCTGAACGCGGCGGATGTGCCTGGGATGAAGGTCCCCGGCGCGGCCGCCCTGTAGTTGCGAGTTCTTTCGCAGGTTTGTTGCAGAACCTGCAACGGCCTCACATTCCCCACCGTGCACGGCAGAAGCCCGTTCTGCCTACGGTTGCGCCGCGTGCCGTGCGGGCGACTGCCGATCCCTATCGCCCACGCCATAGGCGGACCGTTAAGCCTGCTCGACACCCGCGCGGGATCTTCTATGGCCTGACAGAAGTGTATGGACCGCCGGCTATTTTCATTCGGGCGATCTGGCGGTGATGCATCCCGACGGTTACATCCAGATCAAGGACCGCGCCACGGACATCATCATCTCCGGTGGCGAAAACGTTTCATCCATGACGGGGCCATGCGGCCAGGGTTTTCAAGACTTGGAATGTGCGAATAAATCCCTACCTACTGGCGCGCTGCCGTCGCCGCGGCCCAATGGGACAGCGGCACGCCGCGACGACCGATGGTCACGCGCAGGTCGTCCACGCGCAAATCGTGGTCCGCGATCTGCGGCGGCGCCTTGAGGTGCGCGATGGTCATGGCGAGATCGACGTTGTCGTTATCGTAGGCCTCGATGAATTCCAGCGTTTGCACGGCGGTCATGGCCTTGCCAAACAAATAGCCCTGACCGAGGCCACAGCCGATGTGCTTGAGGGCGCGCATCTGTGCTTCGTTTTCCACGCCTTCGGCAATGGTATCGAGCCCCAGCGCCGTGGCGAGACTGTGTATGGCCTGTACGATGGCCACGCTTTCCGCGTTGTGTTCATCATCGAGGGTGCGGACGAAAGAGCGGTCAACCTTCAATTTGTCGAGCGGCAGGTTGCGCAGGTAGGCGAGCGACGAAAAGCCGGTACCGAAATCGTCCAGTGCGATGCGTACGCCGTCATCGCGAAGATCCTGCAGCAGCTTGATTGCCGCGACGCTGTCGGCCAACAGTGTCGATTCGGTCAATTCCAGTTCCAGGCGTTTGGCCGGCAGTGCGCTGAGGCGCAGCGCCTCGCGCACAACTTGACGGATATCGGCCTGTTCGAATTCGACCGCAGATACGTTCACCGCCACCCGTTTTTCGCCTGGCCACTGCGCGGCGTCACGACAGGCCTTTTCCAACACCCAGCGCCCGAGCGGCACGATGAGGCCACTGTCTTCGGCGAGCGCGATGAATTGCACCGGCGGTACCATGCCGCGTGTCGGGTGTTGCCAGCGCACCAGCGCTTCGAAACCGGTCAAGGTGCCATCGCGCATCCGCACCTGCGGCTGATAGTGGACCTCGAATTGTCCTTCGCGCAGCGCTTCGCTGAGATCGGCCAACAGGTTGAGCTTGTCGCGTGCGTCGATTTCCATATGGCGTTCGAAGAAGCGCAGTGCACGGCGGCCGGCACCCTTGGCCGCATACAACGCCATGTCGGCGACCTTGAGCAGGTCCTGCGCATTGTCGGCATCCTGGGGCGCGTAGCCAACACCGATACTGGCATGCACATCAATGCGATGTTCGCTGATCACACAGGGTGCGAGCAGCGCCTGCTGCAGCCGCTGGCCAAGTGCCTGGGCGACAGGGCGCCCGAAGGCGCCCGGCACCAGCACCGCAAACTCGTCACCGCCGAGGCGCGCCAGCACGGCGTCGCTGCGCATCTGACCACGCAGACGACGCGCGACTTCGCACAGCAACAGATCGCCAGCGGCATGGCCCAACGAATCGTTCACGGTTTTGAAGTTGTCGAGGTCGAGCACGAACAGCACGCAGGGCTTGATGGCGGCAGGCGCAGTGAAGAATGCAGCCAGACGTCGATTGAAATAATGACGATTACCCAGGCCCGTCAGCGAATCCAGATTGGCCTGCCGGACCAGTTCGTTGTTGCGCTCGCGCTGGTCGGTGACATCCGACGCCACGCCACGCCAGCTGCACAGTGTGCCCGTGGAATCGAACAAGGGTTTGGCCGTGAACGACCACCAGCGACGCCTGCCCTGCAACAGCACCGCCACACTCACGTCGCGAAACGGGCTGTTGCCGCGCATGTGCTCGGCGAGGAGCTTGTGGCGATCGCGCAGCGCGGCGTCACCCTCCGGCGCCAGCGAAGCCAGCATGTCGCCGAGCGCCTGGCCGCGCAAATCATCGGTGCCGAGGCCGGTGATTTGCGCGAGGCGCGGCGAAACCCGCGTCAGGCGTCCGCCACTGTCGGTTTCCCACAACCAGTCGCTGGCGCTTTCTTCGAAATCGTTGAGCAGCAGGCCGACCAGTTGATGCTGCTCGGTGAGCGCGTGTTCGGCGCGCAGCCGCTGCAGAAACTGACGGGAGGTCAACAACACCGTGCCGACCAGCGCAAAGGTATAAAGGGCCATGAGCGGCACCAGCGGCGCGTAGCGTTGCCACTGCAGCGGGGCGATACCGAGTATGACGATTGCGCTCATGCTGAACATCCATGTCAGCGCCGCCAGCGGCAGACTCGCGAACATCCAGCCACAGGTTGAAATCAGCGCGGCGACCACGGCGGGAATCAACACGCGCCGCTGGTCGTCGACCAGGTCGAACAGGTAGACCGACAGGCAGGAAAAGGCCACACCGCTCAGTGCCACAGCCAGCGCCAGCGCCAGCGTGGTGCGCGCCGAGACCGGCGTGGCACTTGGTTTAAGGTGCCAGACGCGCCACAGCGGCACATAGATGAAGGCCACCAGCAAGCACAGGACGGCCGTGCAGGCGAGCACCATCGGACGTTCCGCATACTCGCGGAATGCCGCCAGCGCGGCACCCACCAGCAGCAAGGTGCATAACGAGAACATTGGCAGCTGGGCGACCAGGGCATGAAATTGACGGCCGCGGAATTGTGCCGCGAGGGCCTGGTCGGCGTCCGGGTCACGCCAGCAGGACGCAACAAAACTGCGCACGGAATGCCAGCTGGGGACGTGAAGGGTTAAAGACGGCATGAAATCTTCTTGCGCCAGTCCAACGGTGTTGCCCAGGGACAATCCGGGCTGCTCCTAGGTGTAGCGACCGGCCAGCGCCAACATTAAGCGTGCCGGCAACGCGCGGTGCCGGCCGCGGCCTGCCCGGCGCGGTTTATGGCGGTTCCGCCAAACAGCCATGGCGCCCGCCAGCGTTTGTGTGGCGGTTCAGGTGTCGCCGCGATCGTGTTGTGGCTGACAACCCTCACAAGCGTAAACCGTGCGCTTGTCCAAGCTGAACTTGTGAATAGGCTTCTCACAATGCGGGCAGCGCTCTTTGCCGAAGATATTCACGCGCTCCCGGTAGCGGCCACGCCCGGGTTTGGACATCATTTGATCAACCGTGATGATGGCGTTACGGCGAACGCCTTCGGCGAGCAACATTTGAGCGTCACACCAGAGCGCGTCGAAGGACGCGCGATCGAGCGCGCGGCCGGGCGTGTGCGGATGTATACGACATCGCCACAGGAGTTCGGTGCGGTAGATATTGCCGATACCGGCGATAACGGATTGGTCCATCAACAACTGCCCGATCGTGCTGCGACTCTTGGCGATGCGACGGAAAGCGAGGTCCGGGTCCGCATCCGCACGCAGAACATCCGGGCCGATACGAGCGCAGAGTTTATAAACCTCATCGCCGTCAAGCAGTTCACAGGTATTGGGAGCGTGAATGTCGAACGTTTTGACGGGGCCCTCCAGACGCACGCGAACAGCGCCCGTTGGTGTTGATGCAGGCGATGAGTGTCGCCGAAACCGGCCAAAAAGACCGAGATGAATATGCAGCCACGGCGCGCTGTCAAAACCGTAGAGCAGATGTTTGCCAAAGGCCTCGATTGACACACAGCGCCGCTCGTCGAGCAGTGCTGCGCCCTGCACAAAGCGACCTTGTGGTGAGCAGACACGTAGGGGGTAGTCCAATAACCAGCGGCGCTGATCGAGCGCTGCTCGGTGAATGGTGTGACCTTCAGGCACGGTTCGACTCGAACAGACCGTGCTGCCGACTGTTACCGTTATCGCCCAAACCGAGCGCACTGAGAATGGTGGGGATTTTTTCATTCACCTGAAAAAACCCACGGCCGGCATGGGGCCAAACCAGGCGGTCATAACGCCGGGTAATTTCGACGATACGAATGCCGCAATCATGCAAATACGTCTTCAGCGCGACACGCTGCGCGTGGCTGGGTCCGACCGGTGCATAGGGCAAAACGATGGTCTGAATGTTCAGCGATTGCGCCCAATCGGCGAGCGCTGCGCGGTCGGCGCAGCCGTTCAGCACCGGCGCCGCAGCACATGGCGTGCCGGCGCGCAGCGCGGCCTGGAGCAGCGCCGCTTGTTTGAACGTTTTGACTGTGGGCGCAACCGGTAGCGGCGAGACCTCGGCCAAAGCTGGCGCCAGCGCAGCGACGGCGGCGGGATGTGACGCGTTTGGGCCGCTGGCTTCATGCCACAGGCTTTGCGCGTCAAGGTCGTCTTCACTCACAAGCAGCGCTGCCGGCCCGTGCCAATGCGTCGGCGAATGAACGGTCGGCGCGCGGGCCGACGGTATGGCAGGCTCCGTCAACGCCACCGCACGGCTCGCGAGCCCGGTAGGATTGAAGCGACCTTGGGTAAATCGCGCAATGTTGTCAGCGCGCGCCAGGTAAGTCTTACCCACGGTGTGCAGCCCAGCCACCCAACGCCAGGACAGTGTGTTCGACGCCGGATCGCCGTCGAGAAGATGGCGATACATAAAGTCAGCGCCGAGTGTCCAAGGCAGTTGCAAGGTGAAAATCCAGATGGAGGCGAACCACATCCGTGCGTGATTGTGCAGGTAGCCGGTGTCACACAACTCGCGCACCCAGGCATCAAACGCGTCGCAGCCACTGCGGCCCTCGCACGCCAGCCGATAGCGCTCCGCCAGCGGGCGATCGCGGGCAAGATTGTCAAAACCTGCATCGCGCTCCGCGCAATAGCGCAGCCAGATCAGCGGGCGCGATTCGAGATAACCTTTGAAATAAGCACGCCAGAAAACTTCCTGCACAAACTTTGCAACGGTGACGTAAGAATGCGCGCCGATAACTGCGTCCAGAACTTCTTCTTCAGTTATCAAGCGGTGGCGCAGATAAGGCGACAGCCCGGATACATGTACGTGACGAGCCGGGCCGTCGTCAAAGTTGCGCAGCCGCGCGTAGTCGTGCGCGCGCTGCGCAAAAGTGGCCAGTCGACGCAGGCCGGCGTCACGGCAAGGGTCGGGAAGCGAGAGCATCTGCTAAGCCTGGGTTTTTCTAATTTGACGGACAGTT
Organism: Pseudomonadota bacterium; assembly: GCA_031418675.1. Taxonomy (GTDB): domain Bacteria; phylum Pseudomonadota; class Gammaproteobacteria; genus JADJYF01. The sequence continues at coordinate 3,000 of JANOXY010000409.1, read as the reverse complement.
TTTGCACTACAGTCGAACGACGGCAAGCGCGACCGCCTGCGCCACTTGCCTTACGGGTATAAAAATAACTACGGGGCCCGATGGGCCCCGGATCACACACCCAACGCGGTTCTTCAGCCGCGCATCTTCACCTGTTCCCATGCCGGATGCAGGATCGCTGCCGCGCTGGGGCGCGAATCCATGGGCTGGAACCAGGAATTGAGCGTTCGTAGCGCACCTGGCGGCGTGTGCGGACCTTGCCGGTGCATGTGCAGCGCGCGTTCGAAGACTATCTCGAGCGCGGGCGGTTGGAGCACGGTCTTATCATCGACGTGGGCATGCAGCCAACTCATATTGGGCTTGCCGCGTTCGGGGCGCGGCCCCCAGGAGTGATCCATGGTCGACACGCAATCGATGGCATAGCGCTTGCCGCGCACGCGCACTTCGCCCGTGACATGGCCGGATTGATCGAAATGCCCGTTGTAAGCTGTGCCCCACGCGAACTTGCCAGCCGCCGTGCCCGAAGCACACATCGGGTCGAGTGCCGGGTCGTGGATGTCAAAGGGCAGCATGATGGCGCGATAGGCGACATCGATCAGTGTGCCTTCGCCGTCGTCGTTGCGGATGGTCTACTCGTGGTTGGGTTTGGTGCACACCACGTGCAGCGAGTTTTCCAAGCAATAGTCGATCAGAGTGCGGGGATTGGGGATGGGCAGGTGTGCACGATAGTCGCAGAAGTCCGCCTGCCACGGCGTCGCAGCGAATTGGGAATTGATGCAGACCGAGGAACTGACAGTGCCGAGGTTGGGACGGAACAGCGCGTAAACGCCGACGTTCAAATGCGCTTCGACGTTATAGAAGCCAAAAAAATTGGTTTCTGCCCAGTCAAGCTGATCAGCGCTCGACGGGTGAAATTCGGCATCGTGGTCGTCAAGCATTGCAGGTCTCCCCTCGTTCATGCTGAGCACATTCTCTTGGGGGAGCACGCGGCCCGTCGCAGGTCGGCGTCAACCGACCAGATGCGAGCATTCCATGCTGTGTTGCCACTCTGTTCTGAATCTTCGCTACCCTTTGGCACAATGAATTGGTCATGACATCCGGGTAGACCGGCGCAGACTCTCACAGTGTTTCTGCCGCAATCCGATCGGTATCCTGGCGAGGATGCGGGACTCGTTGCATCCTGGGCGCGGACCCGCGCTCATTTTTTACGGCATTTCGTATTGGGACGCGGCGATACTGGCTGCGGCCAGGGCCGCCGGCTGCGCGGTCGTCACCTCCGAGGACCTCGATTCCGGCCAAGACTACCGCGGCATTCGCTTGATCAACCCGTGTGTTTGGAGAGTTGCGCTGACGACCGCCTCGCCGAATTGACGTTGATAGCTTTTGGCGTGGGAGGTGACCCGGCGCGAGCCGGCACCACGCCCCTTCGACCGAATGCGCCGGCCGAACTACGCTGCCTTGGCTTCCCGCTGATCGATCCGGCTGCGGAAGCGGCTGCCCAACGCCAGCGTACCCACGCTGGCCAGCAGCATCCAGGCCATGGAGGGCACGGGCACGGGCACGGTAGTGACCCAGGCGAGCGGTATAGGTGAATCGAGCGATACGCCAACCGGCAAGCGCAAGCTGAGATTTGCGCTTCTGAATGCATCCGTCACCGCACCCCAGTCCCCTGTGGCTTGGGCTCCGGCGTCGATGTCAAGTAAAAAAGAAAAGGACGCGCCGGGAGCGAGAGTCAACGCGTTTTGAAACGATAGGGTGGCATCGACTACGCCAATACCTCCGCTATTAATCACACTGCTGGAACTGGGCGACGCGGAAGACACATGACTTACTGTCGGCGGCAGGCCCGAGTTAAGTTCGATAGACGAAATTACTTGTGCCGCGCCAAAACCGCCTTGCCCCGTCACATAGAGTAAGGCGGAAAACTCATTGGTTGCAGAGCCGTTATTGAGCGTAGTGCTTTGTGAAAAAAAGGAGGTTACTCTGGCGCTGAGCGCCCCGCCGGGCAGCGTAATCGGGCCGGGGCCGGTATTCAGAAACGTCCAACTTAAGCTTGCTCCCGCTACCTGCGAAACGGGACTATAGCTATTGTATTCGGCAAAGGCCCTCAACTGCCCGGTCCCGAGGTCGCTAACCGCGCGCAGCTCGCCGGCTGCCGCTGTAGCGTCAAGCCGCGCGAAGAAAGGGTCGTCTTTGAACGTGAACCCCAGAGGAAAGCCGCCAATTTGGACTTCGGCTCGCGGATTAATCAAGGTGAACGCCGCCCATGTCGGCGTTGCCGCGCCCGCGGTGAGGACGAATGAGGCTACGACCGCCCAGTTAGCGCGACGCAGAACCGGCGTCAGAATGGAATTTCCCGGGGCGGGCATCGACATGGCAGTTCTCCGATTGTTGAACGATGAATGGAAAACAAACCGGGCGTCGCGATAGTCCGAAAACGGCTTGGCAACGACAGAGTCTCGGATTCGCATGACGTTTGCAAGCGAGGTGAGCCGATGGCTTAGATTCTTTGAGGAACCGGCCGCGTACTTGCGCGCGGGAACCGATCTGGCGGATGGGCGACGTAGCGGCCCGTCAACGATATTGTTCCTGCCCGGTGCCCCGCGGCCCATGGATTTCGATGTTTGCCGCCGCGCGGTTAGTTTCGCGCATATCGTCGGCGTTCAATTCGATGGTTGCCGCGGCGAGGTTCTCCTCCAGGCGGTGCAATCTGCGCGTGCCGGGGATCGGCACGATCCAGGGCTGCTACGCGAGCAACCAGGCCAGAGCGATCTGTGCCGAGCTGGCCTGCTTGCTGGCGGCGATGCGCGCCAGCAGATCGTGCAGCGGCTGGTTGGCCTGCGGGGCTTACTGGCCACTAGCGGACTGTACTGCTGTGAATTTTGATTGCGGGACAACACCCAAGAACCTCGCTCCTGTAGGTGGGAAATAATTAGCACAATTATTGCGAGGGTTGGCGCCAAGCCACCCCCATTAATTTTCGAAATAATTAGCAACAACAAAAAATATAGAAAATAACAA
>JANOXY010000408.1:0-4100 GCA_031418675.1 Pseudomonadota bacterium | reverse complement strand
TGCCGTGCGGGGTCTCGCGCGGTTAGCGATGCGCGGGCCAATGTTCGCGGCCGGCAGCGCGGCCGTGTTGGCACTGGCCGCGATGATATTCGGCATTCTGCTGGTGCCGTCGGGCGCGGTCATTGCGCTGACTACATTGCGTTTCGGTGCGCGCGCGGGGCTGAAAACCGCAGCCATCGCCGCGTCCTTGGTGGTGATGGTTCGCCTCGCGCTGGGAGAAGGCCTTGGCTCATCGGTCACGCTGGTGACGATGGCTTGGTTGCCGGCCTGGTTGCTCGCTTGCACGCTGGCATGGCGACGCGCACAGGATTGGCCGCTGTTGCTGGCGGCCGCCCTGGTGCTGGTTTACGCCGCAGGGTTACGACTCGCGGTGGGCGATGTAACGGTCTTCTGGCGCGACAAGCTGAAGACCTTGTTCGAGCTGATGGCCAAGGATGCGGGCGCGCGCTTCACTGCCGAGCAGATGGAGTTCATCATCGGCCAGACCCACAGCTGGACGATGATCGCGATGTTCTGCATGTTGACGGCGGTCATCCTGTTGGCGCGTTGGTGGCAGGCTGAGTTGTACAATCCGGGTGGTTTTGGCGCGGAATTTCGCGAGCTAAGCCTGTCGCGCAGTGTGACGATAGTGGCCGGCGCGCTAGCCCTGGCTTACGCGCTGGGCGGTAAAGGCGTCTTGATACTCGACCTTGCCGGTGACGCTTGTGTCTTGCTGGTGGTACTGTTTGCCCTGCAAGGGCTGGCAGTCGTTCATTTTCTGACGCGCGCAAGGGGCTTGGCTGGCGCTTGGCTGACCACCCTCTACGTGGTGCTCGCGTTGGTGCCGCAGGTGGCTGGACCGATTCTGGCTACCACGGGACTCGCCGACAATATCGTCGATTTCCGCCGTCTGCGCGGTGCTCGACAATCCTAGCGCGTTAGGTTCGTCGCGCCAGGATCCGCTTCGCTATGATTTGATTGAGGACGATGTAATGGAAATTATCCTGCTGGAAAAAATTCACCGGCTTGGCAACCTGGGTGACAAAGTCAATGTTGCACCCGGTTACGGCCGCAACTTTCTCATCCCGAACGGCAAGGCGGTGCCTGCCACGGCGACCAATGTTGCCAAGTTCGAAGAACAGCGTGCCGAACTTGAGCGTGTGCAGGCCGACGCGCTGGGCCGTGCCCAGGCACGCGCTGCCCAGCTCAACGACATGATGCTGACCATAAGCGCCAAAGCCGGTGCGGAAGGCAAGCTGTTCGGCTCGGTTGGCACGCACGATATCGCCGAGGCGATCGTGGCGCAGGGCGCGGCGGCCGAAAAACGCGAAGTGCGTCTACCCGAGGGACCGCTGCGTGAGATTGGCGAGTACGACGTTGAGATCCATCTGCACCCCGATGTTAATGCCACCGTCAAGATCAAAATCGTTTCCGAAGACGGGGTTGCCGCAGCGCAGTGACGCTGCGAGCAATAGGCTTCTGGCGGCGTTTGCCGCGTAGTGAGGTGTAGGATTGGACACCGATCTGGAAGCGCTCAAGGTTCCTCCCCATTCCATCGAAGCCGAGCAAGCGGTGCTCGGCGGTCTGATGCTCGACAACGAGGCCTGGCCCAACGTTGCCGAACGTCTCACCAGCGACGACTTCTACCGGCGCGATCACGCCCATATCTTTCGCGCCGTCGAAATGCTGGCCAACGACAGCAAGCCCTTCGACGTCGTGACCTTGGCCGAATGGTTACGCAGCCATGAGCAGCTGACTGAGGTTGGTGGCATGGCCTATCTTGGCCAGCTCGCCGAAAACACCCCCAGCGCCGCCAACATCGCGGCTTATGCGGATATTGTTCGCCAGCGTTCAATTCTGCGCGGACTGATCAGCGCCGGCACGCAGATCGTCGAAAGTGCGTTTCGCACCGAAGGTCGCAACCCCGACGAGTTGCTCGACCTCGCCGAAAGCCTGGTGTTCGAAATCGCCGAGCGCGAATCCAAAAGCCGGCGCGGCTTCCGGCCAATCAAGGAACTGCTGGTCGACGCGCTCGATCGCATTGACATGCTGTTCCAGCGTGATAATCCCATCACCGGCGTTGCCACCGGTTTCTACGAACTCGACAACATGACCTCAGGACTGCAGAAGTCTGACCTGGTCATCATTGCCGGCCGGCCGTCCATGGGTAAGACCGCCTTCGCCATCAATATCGCGCAGCACGCCGCCATTAAAGAAGAGCTGCCGGTCGCGGTGTTCAGTATGGAAATGCCCAGCGAGCAACTTGCCATGCGTATGATGTCCTCGCTGGGGCGCATCGATCAGCACAAGGTGCGTACCGGGCGGCTGAGTGACGACGATTGGCCGCGCCTGACTCATTCGGTCGGTATTCTTTCCGAAGCCAAGATGTTCATCGACGACACCCCTGCCCTGACACCCGGTGATCTGCGGGCGCGCTGCCGACGCTTGGCGCGCGAACATGGCATCGGGCTTATTGTGATCGACTATCTGCAGCTCATGCAGGTGCCGGGTACCAAAGAAAATCGCGCCACGGAAATCTCGGAAATCTCGCGTTCTTTAAAGGCTTTGGCCAAGGAATTGTCGTGCCCGGTGATCGCGCTGTCGCAGCTCAACCGCAGTCTGGAAAGCCGTCAGGACAAACGCCCGGTGATGTCGGACCTGCGCGAGTCGGGCGCCATCGAACAGGACGCCGATGTCATCATGTTTATCTATCGCGACGAGGTCTATAACGAAGACAGCCCCGATAAAGGCATTGCGGAAATCATCATCGGCAAGCAGCGTAACGGTCCCATCGGTTCGCGCAAGCTGCGTTTTTTCGGCGAGTACACCAGCTTCGAGAATCTCGCCCATGACTACGTTTCCGAGTCGCGCGAATGACGCGACCCGCGCGGGTCATCATCAATCCTCGAGCAGCCCGACATAACCTCGAGTGGGTGCGGCGTCATGCGCCCGGCACACGCTTGATGGCGGTGATCAAGGCCGACGGCTACGGCCACGGCATCGTACGCATGGCTCAAATTTTTGATGCCGCCGACGCGTTCGCCGTGGCTGCTATCGAAGAGGCAGTGACATTGCGCGAGGCCGGCATCAGCAAACCCATCGTCCTGCTTGAAGGTGCCTTTGAAGCGACTGAGCTTGAACAGGTCGCGGCCCTCGATCTTGAAGTCGTAGTGCACAACCAGCAGCAGTTGGACATGCTGCGCGGTGCACCGCGGCCGCGTGTGGTGTGGCTCAAGGTTGATACCGGCATGCATCGCCTCGGCTTCGAGCCGGCGCAGGTGGCGGCGGCGATAGCGACGGTGCGCGCACTTGGCATTCCGCTGCGCTACATGACCCATTTTGCCAATACCCATCACCGCGGCGATGCCAGCGTTGACCGTCAGATAGACTGTTTCGAAACCGTGCTGGGCGGCGCCGCGGGTGAACGCAGTCTGGCCAATTCCGGTGCGGTACTCGCTTATCCCCGTGCCCATGGAGATTGGGTGCGTCCCGGGCTCATGCTCTACGGTGTGTCGCCGTTTGATCACGAACTCGCCAGCGAATTAGGTCTGCAACCGGTCATGACCTTGCGCTCACGGCTGATCTCCGTGCGTTCGGTGCGAGCCGGTGAGGCGGTGGGATATGGCGGGGCTTTTGTCTGCCCCGAGGACATGCCGGTCGGGGTCGTGGCCTACGGCTACGGAGACGGTTATCCACGTCACGCCCAGACCGGCACACCGGTGCTGGTGCGCGGCATCCGCACCCAGGTCATCGGCCATATTTCGATGGACATGATGACGGTCGATTTGCGGCCAGTACGCGATGCGCGAGTCGCCGATGCGGTCACGCTGTGGGGTGTCGGCCTGCCCATCGAAGAAGTGGCGCGCGCCTCGGGCACCATCCCCTATGAATTGCTGTGCCGGGTACGCATGCGCGCGCTGTATGAAGTAGGCGAGCCGTGAAGAGCAAGAAGCAGTTCCAATGCCAGCGTTGTGGGGCGGTCTTCAGCAAATGGGCCGGGCAGTGCACGGACTGTAATGAATGGAACTCCATCATCGAGACCTTGATCACGGGCGGCAACGAACGGCGTGGCAGGATGACCACCACACCAGCCCGGGTGCACGCGCTGGCCGACATCGCCC
>JANOXY010000407.1:0-2055 GCA_031418675.1 Pseudomonadota bacterium | reverse complement strand
GGCCCATTTCGCCCCAGAACCCAACCGGGTCCTTGACGGAACGCTCATACATCGTCTTGTAGGCGGCATCGTTCACCCAGGCGCGCTTTGCCCATTCGGCTGGAACCGGATACGTCTTCTCGCTCATGGTCGTTTCCTCAGCACTCGTGTTCTTGTTGAAATCAATATGACCGGTCACGCACCGCCGCGCAAACGGCACAAGCGCTACTTGGGACCTTTGTACGAGACAAAACCAGAAAAAACGCCCAGTAACCAATGAAGGTCGCCAAGCGTTGGTTTCATAACTAATACCAGCCCGCAGAATTTTTGACTCTTCGTTCGACAGGCTGCGGGCTGGTATTCTCTTTGCTTTGCGCGTGGCCGCGTCGATCTGGAAGATCGCCTGCGGCGAGGCAACCCCACGCGCGGATACCAAACCGCAAAAGTCAGTACTTATGCGGTTTGGTATAAAGTGCCAACTTAACGAGAAGCAGCGCACTGAGAATTCTAAAACCCAACCAATATACCGTACTCTGCCCCCACCACTCCATGGCCGTGGCTTGACCCGGCCATCCAGGAGCCAAATCTCGAACAACGCTTCCCTCCCACTGCTTTCCCGGACAAGTGCGCCCCCTTGTGCACGCAGATCCGGGATCTTTACCCCTCTCATGCAGGCAAAGACCCCGGATCGGCATCGCTCGCTACACTCGCAACACCGTCCGGGGAAACAGTGTGGGAAATTCTGCTAAAACCAAACATCGCCGCCGTCCTCGGGCCATGGGCCAAGGTCTCGATCCATCAGCGCGTCGTCAACTGAACCGGCAGATAAAATGAAATTCTCCCCTATCGGCCAGATTTGGCCCCCGCCTTGCTTGCCGTCTGCGGCTTTTCTTCGGGCTTGTCACAATGCCTGATCAAAGTGCCATCAGGCAGACGCTTTTGAGTGGCCAAACACTTACCAGTCTCCCTAATGTTGTGCTCGCGTAACTTGTCTTTCGCAGCCTTGTTGGTCTCGCTAGCGAACTCGCGACCACGCTCACTGATCGTTTTCGTTCGACCCAATGAAGTAGTCGCGCTGCCAGCCGCGATGCCAGTCGGCTTCGGCACCCTCTCGGTGACTATCTTGCTCGCGCCAAACATCCACCCCCATACGGGCTTGGCTGCTTTGACCGCGACTGACTGCGCGCCCGCTGATGACGCGAGCGCAATCATCACCGACGTGACCACGAGCAATAAACGCATACGCACTCCTGAAAAATCCGCATTAAGAGCATCATCACATCGGGACCAACGAGGCAATCACCGATTGTGCTCGCCCGCGCAATAATCCCCTTCCCCCTTCCCGCCCCCCACGGTCGACACCCCCACACCCAAACCGCGCGTCACCACCACCACCGCGCTTCATCCCCCTCCATCACGCCAAGGTGCTGATGGTCTCTGTACTGGTCATAGCGTCCGATAGGTAACCAGTTGCACTCAGCTCTCGCTCCACTACTGGCGTTTGATGCGGTCGGTGAAGTCTGACCATTGATCGACGCGGAAAGCCCGAATATCGCGCACGGCGGGCGGAAACCACGGCAAAGCCTTCAGGGCATTGAGGGCGTCGAACAGGTTGCCGAGGTCTTCGCTATCACAGATATAGACGCTGCCTTGAATCCGTTCGAACCGATAGGCCTATAAGGCGACGCGAATGTCGCTGTAGGCTTGCGTCACACCCTTGGGGTGATGTTGCTCGACGGTGGCAACGGTGAGGTCGAAGGAAATCGCAAACATCAGTCAGTTGGATCGGCAAGAATTTTGCTTATCGCGTAGGCAAGTTCTTCGTCCGTGTCGAGCACGCGAATGAGTGCCTTGTCACCGCTCTCCGGCACTTCGACGATTTCGTAAAGCACACCATCAGGGCCGAAGCGGCGCACATCTCCCGCATGGAGCCGCGGTGCTGGTGGTGTCGTTGTGGGGTGTGTCTCAAGCATGCGGCTAGTCTAACATAAAACTGGGTAGAATTCCAGTTGGCCTAAACACCAAGGGCAAGCGTCCGATGGATAGCCCCCCTTCCTCCTCGCCATCGCCCTGCCC
>JANOXY010000406.1:0-3120 GCA_031418675.1 Pseudomonadota bacterium | reverse complement strand
CACCGAGGTTAAAAATGCGCTCGCTACACCTAGGATCATTAGTTCGCATGCTCGTGGTCGCCGGCAGCTGTGCACTTGGTGCGCAGTCGGCGTCCGCATTTGCGCTGTTTGGGCTCGACCCAGGCCATTCATTGAAGTGGGGCGACAACGCCAACGGTACCCCGGGTGGCACCATACGCTGGAGCCTGCTTGCGGAGGGCACTCCGGGTGCTCCCTACTGCGGCGCGGCTTGCGCCGGCAATGCCCTGACATCGCTCAACATCGAGAATGGTCCGGGGGCGGGCTACACCTTGACACCCTTGGCGAGTTTAACCAGCGTGATTGCGTCCGCCTTCAGCAAATGGTCGAGCGTCGCCAATATAACGTTTATCGGTCCTGTTCCTGACAGCGGATTAGCGATCAATGCTGCGGCAGCAGCTGTGCCCGAGATCCGCATCGGTGTGTACGCGTTTGCCAACGGTGGTGGCGCCGTAGGATTTGCACCACCGCCTAACGGCGGGACCGGGGCCGGTGACATCCTCTTCGACGCAAATTCTTTCTACGCTTTCCAGGCGGGGAATGACGGCGATCCCTTTCCTAATGGTTCCACGGCACCGAATGATTTTGAAAGCTTGTTGCTGCATGAAATGGGACACGCGCTCGGACTCGCTCATCCATCGGAGGAGGACGCTGTTTGTCAGGTCATGGACGTGAGTTCCGCTTGCCTGTTTCACATCAATCGTGTGCTGGATGCCGACGACATCGCAGGCGCGCAATTCCTGTACGGGGCAGCGCCAGCGCCGGTGCCATTGCCGTCCGCATTCTGGATGCTGGGTGGTGCACTTGGGGCGCTGAGAGTCACGCGGCGGTTTCGCTCACTCGGCTAAGGCTCGTTGTTCCAGACACCTGAACTCAAGTCCCGCGACAGGTGTTGAGATACTCCGAAGGCTGACCGAAAAATCGCAGGTATTGATTACGCTGATGGGCGCAACGACCGCCCGTTGTGGTGGGCGGAATGCTCTTGCTGCATTTGATCTGAGCGGCGCTCGCGTGCGGCGATTGGTCTGAATTGCGTCGTGTTCGATGGATTGATGGTTGGGGTCATGGGTGGTCGCGACCAAATCGCACGCGCGTGATGACCAGCGGCATGGCAGCAAATAGAAAGAGCATGACCAAATAAACTGAACCGGAGATCGGATCTCGGCTGATCATATATTCGACCAGAGACTGATCCTGCAAGAGCACCGCGAGCACGACCTCGGCTGCGATCAGCAACCCCAAAGCAATAATCCCGGTACTCATACGCACGGCGATGCTAACCGGCAAGGCAAACCTTATCGCGGTAAATCGAGCAGCCAGAATGATGACGACAAACATGAACGGCATCTCGATGAGTTCCGCCACGCGCTCGCCTAGCCGTGGCACCAGCAAGGTCACGCGTATGGCGCCCATGACGAAGCCCGCGCCAAAGGTCAGGGAAAAGTAGGCAAGGCCCGCTGTGACGGCACGCAAAAAAAGACTGCCCATTCGCTGTTCGCTGGTCAGATTAGCGTCGCTTCAAACCAGCACGCTCTGCAACGGTCGCCGCAGGGAGGGTGGCAGCTTCGAACCTCGACCGAAGCGCACGACCAGATCGGGCCGGTGTGCGCCGATAGCCGAAAAAGCCGCCAACTGCGGCCGTAGTGTTGCCACCTCGAGCGGCTGATTGAGAAACGCAGTGCAGATCTCCAGGGCGGCCGATTGCAGCGCAAAGCACTGGTAGCTGCGCCCCACTTCGATCCATTGAGCAGGGCCTATGTGGTCAGCGACGAAGATTGCGATTCCCGCTGAACTGCGCAGGTGTTCGGCGTATTTTTCGTTTTCGCTTTTTGCTGTACAGGCCAGATCGAATAACCGGCGTCCCAACCAAGGGGGTAAGGATGGATTACCCGATGATGCCGCGTAGAGCCCTTCCCCACTGCCAACAGCCTCGTCAGCACTGTAGCGAATCCATGACTTCAGTTCCGCGACAAAAGCGCGATCCTGCATCTGGCTTGTATGACCTGCTACGACAAATTCCAGAACCTTTTCCATGGCCTGTCGCCCAGTAAGGAGAATTATCCGAACGCCGCTTGCAGCGCCCGCCTTCTCAAGCAATGCAAGCTCCGGTTTTGTGAGCGATTTACCATCATATTCCGCACCTGTGCTCTGTTGTGCAGGTATCGCCTGAAACAGCGTGGAATTGACTGCGCGCGCAGCCGCACGGGATAGGCGCAATGCATTGCTGCCGGTGGCATCGAAGCTGGCATGTCCCATCAGAGCGTGCGCCAATGCTGCCTGAAGCAGGTTCTCAGCCGCGCAGCCCAGCGAGACAAAGAGGTGGTGGTCGTCAGGATCAACCACAGGGCAGCGGCGTGAAACATCGGGCAGTATCAAGATTGAGGCATCGTCAATACGAAACCTCCAGCATTGTGTGTTGTAACTCGATGGTCCAGTGTTGCGTAACGCACCAGCGCGCGCAGCAGCGCGGACTTGTCGCGAGGCTCGCCCTTACGCGCCGCCAAGTATTTTGAACTGCAGCGTCGTAAGTGTCGGACGAACTGGCCGATGAACACGACGACGAGCTCGCGACACCAGCGCAGAAAATGCAAATTCTCTTCGACCAAGCATGGCGCGAGTCCTGGTAAAGAAGATCTGTCGGCTATTGACCCTTTCTCAGTCCTCCAACTTGCACGAGGTCCGGGCATCGGGCGAGAACATCAGTCGGTTTAGGTTCCGGCGTTGCGCATCGTGCTCACACCCCCTGACTGCTTGGCCACTGTCAGTGGCAGCGCTTGATCGTTTGCTCGCGCTGCTGAGCGACGCTGGTTTTCGCGGCGTTAGACCAATCCTCGGCGACGGCGCTATCGCTTTTGAAGAGTTCCGCACCACCGCCGACTTCCCGAGTGGGCGGTGTGACAGCCAGGATGCCGGCAGCTACCGCCTGCGGCGGCGCGACTGTTCACTCCCAGTCGGCAGGCAGGCCAATCACGTCAGGGCGTGGCAACCCCAGGGCCTTGTCGCTACGCAGGTAAGCACGCGCGATCTGCGCGGCATCGGTGACACCCTCATATTCGCCCTCGGGTCCGAGCTCGACGTTGGATCCGTGCACGATGAAGATGA
>JANOXY010000405.1:0-2788 GCA_031418675.1 Pseudomonadota bacterium | reverse complement strand
GGCGAACTCGTCGCCGACATGAACGCCGATCTGGCCGCGCGCAACGCCAACCCGAAGCCCGACAAGTGGGCCGCGAAAGACGAAGAAATCCTCGCGAAAATCCGCCGCGCCGCACTCGACGCGGCGGTCGCGGCATGAGTTATGGTAGGGCAATTGAGAGTCAGGCCCTAGTGGTCGCGGCGCGCACAGTTCTGCGCCGATCGGCACCCGTCAGAATAGGCATGCTGTGCCGCGCGCCTCGCCGCCAGCGAAGGCTCTGGTCGACCATTGCGCTAACGGCGACCGGAACCAGCATCATAGCGGGGGCAGCCGACGAGCGCGAAGATGCCGAGCGACGACACGCCCTTGTGGCACATCCGATGCGGCCAGAGCGTTAGCAGCGGCCCGAACTGGCGGTTTCGGATCGGACGCTCACGTCGCATAGTTTGTCCCGGCGGATTTCGGCGGCCTTTCCGTGCCCGAACCGGGCGACGCCTCAAGTGTGGCATTTGGACCTTGGGCGTGATCCAAGGCGAAGTCGCCAAGTCGGCGGGTCCAGGTTCACGGCAACCGGCGTATCACGGAGAAATCCTCGCCGCGGGAGCCGAAGCGGGCTTGTTGGCTCGACGGCGGACCTATCGCCGTCGGCCGCAGCGCCGGATCCCTTACAACCGCGCCCTGGGAACCGCCGTGGTTTGCCGGGACCGCCGGTTCGATGCTCGGCAGCGTTGAAGCCGATCGCGTCACCGCTTTCCCCCCGAGCATGGCGGCAAGCCGCGGAACCACCTCCTGCACGTGCGCCACGATCTCCGATAGTTCGATGTTGCCGTTGCCGTTCCGGTCGGCGTTGCGCAGGGCGTCGATGAGCGCCACATTGAACACGCCATGCCTTTCGCCGTTGCGGTCCTTCACGCCCTCCTTGGCGGCCTGTCCGATCGCCGCGGCGGTCAGCACCGGCCGGCCGGTCGCTTCGTGCAGGCGTCCAACGCCCGCCTCCGAGGCCGCGTCGTCAATGCGCGAGCGCTGGAAGCCGGCGATAAGCGCGCCGCTCTCGCAGGTGTCGAGTAGGATCAGCGCGCGCCGCGCCCGCAGCCGGTTCGCGAACCAGTCCTGCAGCCGCTCCTGTCCGATCGCCGATCGCGCCAGCGCGCCGGCGCCGCTCTGGAAATCGCGCGGGACGATATAGAAGCGGCCGTTCTCGGACGCGCCGTGCGCCGCCACGTAGAGGACGAACGTATCGCGCGGGTGCACCTCGGTTGCCAGTTTGTCGACGATCCGCTCGAGATTGTCCCGGGTGGCGTCCGCATCGAGCACTTCGGTGACGCAAACCTCTTGGCAGACGCCGGTACCCGCTGACCGGAAATCGTCTGCCAACGCTGTGACGTCTTTCACAGCGAGCTTCAGCGGCGTGTAGCCGACGCGATCGGGCTTGCCTGGCGGCAGCCAGCCCTGGTCGGTGTAGTCGTTGATGCCGATAGCCAGGAGATGCAGCCTGGGCTTCGGCTCGGCAACCCCGGGCGGCCGCTGATAGCTCAGCGTGGCGCGGGCCGGCGCGGAAGCGATGAGATTGGCCGCGTCGTAGGCGACCACCTCGATCGTATTCTCGCCCGCTTCGAACGCGAGCTCGACGCTCGCCTCCTGTCGCGGATTATCCGACCGATTGCCGTGAGTGACCCGCGAGGTGATGCCGTTGACGCGCCATTCGATCCGCCCAACGCCCTTGCCGCGGTCGGTGAGCGCGATCTTTACCGCGCCGGTGTCGGCGGCAACCGCCGCGCCGGGTTGAGGACTGAGTATGTCGACCGACGGCGCCGGCCCGCTATCGATGATCTTGGCGAGGTTGGTCACCTTGGCTGCGGCGGCAACCTCTCCCGTCAAATCGCCTTCGACTGCCGCCCGCACGAGGTCTGGATTATAAAGCGATTGCCAGACCTGATCGATGCCCCAAGTCTCCATGCCGCGCACGATCGCCAACAACTCCGTCGCCCCGGGCGAGCCGTTGAAGAAGCCCTCCGGTGTGATCGTGATCCATTGTGAGCTGCTACGCGCGAGCGACGTCGAGAGCAATTGCCGCTTTTCGAGGTTCCAAAGCCGCACGCTGCCGTCCTCGCCGCCTGAGATCAGATGACGGCCATCGGCGCTGAACTCCAGTGCGCTGACATTGGCGAGGTGCCCCTCGAGCGCGAAGAGCGTGCGTCCATCGTCGATGGCATAGAGCCTGATGGTTTTGCTGTCGCCAATGGCAAAGCGCTTGTGGACCGGATCATAAGCTCTCGGAGCGGGACCTGTTGTTTTCACTTCGATCAGCGGTTTGATTCCGGTTACGTTGGCTTGTTGCAATGTGACTGCGCTGGCAGGCATAGCAATAGTCTTGAGTTCCTTCGTCGCAGCGCCATCGAAAGAAAAATCGCTGCTTCTGTATGTTGTAAATCCGACAAAAGAAGTTTTAATAAAATAATTCCCTGCTTTTACATTCTCAAAACCAAACGCGCCTTTTGCATCAGCAACAGACACTTTTGTTAAGGAAGAATCGGTTGCATTCCGAAGTTCCGCAACAGCACCAGTTAGCGGCTCATTGGCATCATCGGTTACTTTTCCTTTTATCGATGCCGTTTGGCCAAAAGCAACTGTTTGCAAGAACAGGAAAGAAGCGAGAAGAAAATAAGCAACGTAATTCTTATAAAAATTCATAGGGAGAAATTAGGAGACACGAAGGAAATTAAAATTTCTCAGCGACTCAAATTAATGAGAGTTAAATAGTGTTAATACGGCGCCAATATTCCATCTCCTAAAGCATTGTTCATTGAAA
>JANOXY010000404.1:0-5216 GCA_031418675.1 Pseudomonadota bacterium | reverse complement strand
CGCGCGTCCACCATGGCAATGCATTCACGTAGGACCTGGGTGAGAGAAACCCTTTCCATCGCCATCAAAAGCTTTCCGGATTCGATCGTCGCGAGATCGAGTATCTCGTCTATCAGTGCAAGCAAGTACCACCCGGCCTTGAGAATTTGCTCAAGGTTACGTTTCTGGACGGGTAGCGGCGTTGGTGAGCCAGATTCCATCAACTGGGCAAACCCGAGGATCGCATTGAGTGGCGACCGCAGTTCATGGCTCATGTTGGACAGGAATTCGGATTTCGCGAGATTAGCTGCCTCTGCAGACCGCTTAGCTTCTGTGAGCTCTAATTCAGCGCGCTTGCGTTTGGTGCTGTCGCGGAAAAGTACGGCGACCTTTCGGCTTTCACCTCCACCAATCCGGAACGCATAGACATCCATCCAGCGCCCACCCTGCTCTCTGGTTTGGTCCGCAAATCGGATCGCTTCTCCCGTCATTGCCACGTTACCGTAGGTCTCAAACCAATTCTCTTTGAGATTCGGCTCGAGTTCACGGATGCGTTTGCCGGTCGCGTCGACCCAACCGGTATGCTTTTCGAAACTCGGGTTCACCTCTAGAAAGCGGTAGTCGACGGGCTTGCCGTAAGCATCAAAAATCAGCTCGATGATGCAAAATGCCTCATCGATCGAATTAAAAAGATTCCGATAGCGTTCGCCATCGTCTTGCAGCGCCTGTTCGGCGTGCTTGCGTTCGTTGATATCACTTAGCACAGCCCGCAGTTCGAACGCGCCCTGTGCATCCTGCGCGACGGTCGCCGCCAGCTGTACCCAAAGTGGCGCCCCGTCAGTTTTTACCATGCGCAATTCGCATGACTGCGGCTCTCCGCTCGCGACCAGTCGTTGCCTAAGCAAGTAGTAGATGTCCTCGTCTTCGCGGTGGATGAAGCGACTCAAGGCCTGCTTGACCAGCGCGCTACGAGTGGTTCCAAGGAGCGTGGCGGCAGTGAGGTTGGCTTGCACGATCAGACCCTGTTCGCTGACGGTGCAATAGCCTACAGGTGCCAGATCGTAGAGGTCAAAATAACGCGCCCGAACCTCGTCCAGTGCCGCCTGGGACTCGCGCAATTCTTCATTTTGCATCTCGAGTTCGATCTGGTGCACGCGCAGCTCGTGCATAACCTGGCGCGCGGCATCGGGCGACAAAGATTCAATGCTGCCCAAAGACGGCGCGTTCGGCAGGTGCGCCTCGGCCCGCTCACGCAGCGCGTGCCAGTCGCGTTCCGCGCCGGGCTCGCTGCGCTCCATCGAATCAGGGCACGGTACAGAGCGCTGGTCCTTGTCGATCATTGGAGGCCTCCGGCGGACGTCCGCTCCGTAGTGGCAATTGCATACACCTCGCCACTGTCGTTGGTCAAAGCAGTGGAGATAATAGTTACGGGGATGACTTGCCCTTCTTTGTTGAGTCGCTCGGTACGGTACGGCTCGAGAATTTCAGCCTGACTGAGTTGATGCAAGGTCGCCAATGCCATCTCGCGCAACGCCAACGGGATGCGCTCCCGTACGTTCATCTGCAATGCCTCGGCTTCGCTCCATCCGTACATCCTCACGGCCCCCGGGTTCCATGCGACGATGCGGCCGCTCAGATCCTGAACAGTGATAGCGTCGTGCGCATCACGCACCACCACCGCCAGGCGCAGCAATTCATTGGCTTTGCGCAACGCCTCCCGCGTCTGGACTGTCTCTGTAGTCTCGACAAACGAGATCACGGCACCCTCGATGACGTTGTCAAGTGTGCGGTACGGCAAGATACGCATCGAGTACCACCTGTTCTCAGCAGTCTGCACGCTCACTTCCTTGGTGACGAGCGTGTTTAACACAGCCTGCACGTCCGCCACCAGGCGGTCGTAACCGATCAGATTGGAGACGATGTGGCTCACGGGTCGTCCTACGTCACTCGGTATCAGGTTAATAATTGCGCTGGCGGCGGGAGTGAAGCGCAGAATGCGCAGTTGGTGGTCCACAAAGACTGTGCCGATGCCAGTGCCGGCCAACAGGTTGTTCATGTCATTGTTGGCACGCGACAGGTCTGCCACCTTGGTTTGCAGCTCGGTATTGACGGTACCGAGTTCCTCGTTGAGCGACTGGAGTTCTTCCTTGGAGGTTTCCAGTTCCTCGTTGGTGGATTGCAATTCCTCGTTCACCGACTGCATTTCCTCATTCGAGGATTTAAGCTCTTCGTTGGAACTCTCCAGTTCCTCGTGGGTGTTCTGGAGATATTCGTCCTTCGCTTGTAATTCCTGCGTGAGCGCCGCGATGCGCAATTCAATGTCGGATGCCGTATCTGCCGGCGCGGCGCCCTGCGGCACCAGTTTGGAGATGGAGGCAGGGGCGTCCTCCATGAGCACCAGATATAAATGTGCTTCGGGTGTCGCGCCAGCATCGACGATCACCGGGCAGACTGTGAGATTGACCCCGGTGAAATGACCATTGGTTTTAACGCGCAAGCCTAAACAACGTACTTTCTCACGGGTGGCAATCGCCTTGCGCAGGGCGATGATCAAATCGCGCCGCAGACCTTCGCGCGCCATTTTCAGGATGTTGTTTATGCCAGCCTCGCCCGGGGCCGGCTCGAGATACATGCCGGTGCGCCCATGCAGATAAAGGATGTCGCCTTGGTCGTTAACCAGCGCGCTGTTTGGGGCAATCTGTTCCAGGAGAGTCCGTTCGGTCAGTTCCCGAAGCGGCAGTTTGGCCGGAATGGCCTGCTTTTTGGCGTCCCGCCAGCGCAGTGAATGTGGCGCCGTGAAAGGCGGCATGAGGCGCGCCAAGCTTGCCCGCTCCAGGCCATCAAACTCCTCCTTGCGCTGGTACAGCTTCGATTTGCGATCCTGCACGGCAAACAAATCGACGAATTCACCCACGCTTTCGGAAGTGCCAAGGAACAGGATGCCGCGCGGCTTCAGTGCGTAGTGGAACAACGGAATGAGCTTTTTCTGAAGGCCCGCGCCGAGATAAATCAGGAGATTGCGGCAACTGATCAGGTCCAGTCTGGAGAACGGGGGATCCTTCAATACATCTTGCTCGGAAAAAACCAGCATATCGCGGATGCGTTTGTGCACGCGGTAGTGGGTGCCCTCCCCTTCAGCGGTAAAAAAACGCGCTAGTCGCTCCGCCGAGACGTCGGTCTCGATACTGGCCGAATAGAGACCGGCCCGAGCGGTGGCGATTGCCCGGCTATCGATATCCGTGGCGAACAACTGCACCGTATAGTGTTGCTTGAGCGTTTCCATGTGCTCTTGAAGCAAAATTGCGATGGAGTAGGCTTCCTCGCCTGTGGAACAACCGGTTGACCACACACGTACAACCGAGCCCGGGGGCTTGTCGTCAAAGAGCCTTGGGATGATCTGCTCCTCAAGCACCTTGAAGACCTCCGGGTCGCGGAAGAAGTTGGTCACGCCGATCAGGAGGTCGCGAAACAGCGCCTCTACTTCGGTTGGCGTTTGCTGTAGGTACCTGACATAACTGTCGATCGTTTCGATTTGGTGAACTGCAATCCGACGTTCAATACGACGGTTGATCGTGCTCGGCTTGTATTGCGAAAAATCGTGGCCGGTCTGTGCGCGCAGCAGCACGAAGATTTTTTTTAACGCGCTCTCGTACTTAGGTGACTCGACCGGGGCGGGTTGTCGGGAACCGCCGAAAGCATGCGCAGCATAGGCGATGAGCCGGGTCGGCATTTCGGCAGGTGGCAGCTCGTAATCCACCAAGCCGGTGGCAATAGCGCTGCGCGGCATGCCATCGAACTCCGTCGAGTCAGGGTTTTGCGCCATGACCATGCCGCCCCCGCCTTTAATCGCCCTCACACCCAGCGTTCCATCGCTGCCGGTGCCGGAGAGCACGATGCCGATGGCGCGTTCGCCCTGGTCATAGGCAAGCGAGCGAAAAAAGAAGTCAATCGGTAGACGCCGGCCGCGCGGCATCGACGGTTCAAGCAGTTGCAAGGTGCCGTTCAGGAAAGCCATATCGCAGTTGGGTGGGATGATATAGGCGCAGTTGGGCGCCACCGTCATGCCGTCCTCGACTTCGAAAACCTGCATTCGGGTGTAGCGCCGTATCAGCTCCGTGAGGATGCTCTTGTGGTCCGGTGCCAGGTGCTGGACCAGCACAAACGCCATGCCGGGATCAGTAGCGACGGGCATCCCGGAGAAAAACGCCTCAAACGCCGCGAGCCCGCCAGCGGATGCGCCAATGCCGACGATCGGAAAGCCGACTGGCGCCACGGCGGCCCGGTCGTCGTCTGCCGAGGCGGCCGCATGACGCTTGGGCACGTCAGTCCGACGCGGGGCTTTTCTGGTGGGTTTTCTGGCGGTCATGGCTTCTCACCGGAACTAGGTTAGAGACGGATGGAGATACTACGCCACGCGGCCGAGCTGGAACGTCGCCTATCGATACCGTTGATATTGAGTGCGTGAGCGGCCGCTTCCAGGTCTCTGGAGGGGGGCTAGAGCCACCCTTTGGACACCCTCTTGTGACGCATCATATTGCAACGTGGGCGCAGTATGGCCTTATCCGGTGGGTTTCGAGCGAGTCAGAGCCGCGGTAACTCAGCGACTTGCGTTGCCCGTCAGCGCGGCGCAAGGCTGGAGATCTTCGTCAGCCTCTTCTCTCCTTCGTCACCGTTAGCGCCTGCGCCAGTCAGTGACTCGGTGTTTGCGCCAATTGTCGGCAGCATTTATCTGCGCCAAGCGCGTCGTCACCTCATGCGTCACCAAGACGCACCCCCGAGCCTCGGGTCAATGGCTCACCTCGATGGAAAGTTTTCGACAGGAGGGGCCATCGACGCCAATGCCGCGTGCCGCGGTAGGCAAACAGATAGAGACTCGGCACAAAACGGGCGCGGTGTGCCGTGTTCCCCGCAGTTCCCGCAATGCTCAGGCATACGGGACGGACAGAAACACTTACCAGAAATGAAACACACCAGCGACAGCAAAACGAAAAATCAGGGAATTCGATAGGCTCCAGACGGGAGACTGCCGAAACGGCGAATGCGAGGACTCAATTCGGATAGAGAAAGAGTTGCCGGCGCAACCGACACAGTGGCTGTTCGACACAGCGTGCTCGCGCACACTGGCCTGCCATTTATTGCGGCTCAGCTCCATGAGCATCTCTGCAACACTGAGCACCGACACTTAGTCCGGTCGCAGCAGTGAGGGAAAATTGCTAGCGATACTGTTCATTACCGGT
>JANOXY010000403.1:0-4429 GCA_031418675.1 Pseudomonadota bacterium | reverse complement strand
CGGAAACCAGGTAGATGCCAAACTCGCCTTTTGGATGCTCGACCGCAGCATAGACCTGGTTTCCGATGGCGCCAACAAACCCTACCGTCTGAAGGCGCGTGCATCAGGATTTGCGCATCTTTCGGCGATGAACGAAATGGTGAAAGGCCATATGTTGGCTGACGTGGTGGCCGTGATCGGCACCATGGATGTTGTATTTGGAGAGATCGACCGCTAGGTCTGCATCATGAGCGACGACCACAATCCGCTGCTATCCCATCATGCCCGTACGGTGATCGATACCTGGGTGGCGAAATTTCCTCCCGAGCGCAAGCAGTCGGCCGTGCTAGCGGCCTTGACCGAAGTGCAGCACGAGAACCAGGGTTTTTTGACCACCCCGCTCATGGACGCAGTGGCAGACTATCTCGAGCTGCCGCCGATCGCGGTCTACGAAGTGGCGAGTTTCTACTCGATGTTCGAAACCTCGCCATGCGGACGAAACAGCGTGGCGATATGCACCAATGTCTCATGCATGCTACGCGGCAGTGACAACATCGTGGCTCACGTTGAGAACAAGCTCGGCATTCGAATTGGCCAATCAACCGCCGACGGTCGTATCTTCCTCAAGCCGGAAGAAGAATGTCTGGCGGCGTGCTGTGGTGCGCCCATGATGCAGGTCAATCACGTCTACCATGAAAATCTCACCATCGACCGTGTCGACGAAATTCTGGACGGGCTCGCATGACCGACATCAAGCTGGACCTTACCTGCTACGCCACGCGCAATCTGCCCGAGCCGTGGTCAATGAAGACCTACCGGTCGATTGGTGGATACGCCGCGTGGGAGAAGATCCTGCGAGAGAAAACACCGCCGGCCGATATCATCGAAGTGGTCAAAGCAGCCGGTCTGCGCGGGCGCGGCGGCGCAGGCTTCCCAGCGGGCGTCAAATGGAGCTTTATGCCGAAGGGCGATATGCAGCGTTATCTGGTCTGCAACTCTGACGAGAGTGAGCCCGGTACCTGCAAAGACCGCGATATCCTGCGCTTCAATCCCCATGCTTTGGTGGAAGGCATGGCCATCGCGGGTTATGCCATGGGCGCCACGGTTGGTTACAACTACATGCGCGGCGAATTCATGGACGAACCGGCCATCAATTTCCAGAACGCGCTCAGAGATGCCTACGCTGCGGGCCTGCTCGGTAAGAACATTCAAGGCTCGGGTATCAACTTCGATCTGCACGATCATCTCGGCGCCGGCGCCTACATCTGCGGTGAAGAAACCGCTTTGCTCGAATCGCTGGAAGGTAAAAAGGGCCAGCCGCGTTTTAAGCCGCCATTTCCAGCGAGCTTCGGTCTCTACGGCAAGCCGACTACCATCAACAACACCGAGACGCTTGCGTCAGTGCCGACCATCCTGCGCAACGGTGCGGAGTGGTTCGCGAGTCTCGGCAAACCCAACAATGGCGGCACCAAGATTTTTTCTGTCAGCGGGCACGTCAACAAGCCCGGCAATTTCGAAGTTCCTATGGGTACGCCCTTTCGCACGCTGCTTGAACTGGCCGGCGGCGTGCTGGATGGCCGGCCTCTCAAGGCGGTAATTCCAGGTGGTTCTTCCGTGCCGGTATTGCCCGGCGCGACCATGCTCGAGCTCGATATGGACTATGACTCAATTTCCAAAGCGGGCTCGATGCTCGGCTCGGGTGCGGTCATCGTGCTGAATGACACCGCCGATATGGTCAAGGTGTTGTGCCGCATCTCGCGTTTCTACTACGCCGAATCCTGTGGCCAGTGCACGCCTTGCCGTGAAGGTACCGGTTGGCTCTATCGCATGCTCGCACGCATAGTCTCCGGCGAGGGCGTCGCCAGTGATCTGGATAAGCTCGATTTGGTGGCGAGCAAGATCGAAGGCCGCACGATCTGTGCCCTGGGCGACGCAGCGGCTATGCCGGTGCGCAGTTTTATCAGACATTTTCGCCCTGAGTTCGAGTTCTACATCGAACACGGGCATAGCATTCTGGAAGCGCGTGGCCACTCGGCCGCGGCCTGAGTAACGCGTGTAAGCAGGCATGACTGACGAGCATATAAAGATAGAGGTCGACGGCCAGACCATCGACGCGCGCAAGGGTGCGATGCTCATCGAAGCAACCGATGCGGCGGGCATTTACGTGCCGCGCTTTTGTTATCACAAACACCTGACGGTGGCCGCCAATTGCCGCATGTGCCTGGTGGAAGTGGAGCGCGCGCCAAAATGCATGCCGGCCTGTGCGACGCCGGTCATGGACGGCATGAAGGTCTACACCCGCTCGCCCAAAGCCGTCGCCGCCCAGCACGCGACGATGGAATTCCTGCTGATCAACCATCCACTCGACTGTCCGATCTGCGATCAGGGTGGTGAATGCGAGTTGCAGGATCTGGCGATGGGCTACGGCGGGGATGTCTCGCAATTCACCGAGCGCAAGCGTGTCGTGCGCGACAAGAACATCGGGCCCCTCGTGCAGACCGATATGACGCGTTGCATCCACTGCACCCGTTGTGTGCGGTTCGGCGAGGAGATTGCGGGCCTACGTGAACTCGGCGCGACTGGGCGCGGCGAGCATATGGAAATTGGCACCTATGTGGCCAAGGCCATGACCTCGGAACTATCGGGCAATGTCATCGACCTGTGCCCGGTCGGAGCCCTGACCAACAAACCCTATCGTTATTCGGCGCGCGCCTGGGAATTGCAACAGCGCGACGGTGTTGCGCCCCATGACGCGCTGGGCGCGAATGTGCATTTCCATGTCAAGGGCTCGATTGTTAAACGCGTGGTGCCCAAGGAGAACCCTGCGGTCAACGCCACCTGGTTGGCTGATCGGGATCGTTACAGTTACCAGGGAATGAACAACGAGGCGCGTTTGACCACGCCGCGCATCAAACGTGACGGGCGCTGGATCGAGTGCGATTGGGATACTGCGCTGGAGCGGGTTACTGAACGGTTGCGCACCATTGCAGCCGCCGACGCGGATCAGCTTGCAGCGCTGGCATCACCAAGCTCGACCACCGAGGAGTTCTACTTATTGCAGCGCCTGCTGCGCGGCCTCGGCTCTCACAATGTTGATCATCGTCTGCGCCAACGTGACTTTGCTGATCAGAGCGCAGATCACTTTTTCCCCGGTATCGTGTCGCTGGCGGCGATCGAGAACGCCGACGCGGTGCTGTTGTTGGGCACTTATCCACGGCACGAAAACCCCTTGCTGAATCTGTCTTTACGCAAGGCCGCGCTGAAGGGCGCTGCAGTGATGCAGGTCGCAAGCCGTGCGCAGGATTTTAATTACACTTTAGCCGCGCAATTGGCGGTTAAACCATCGCAGCTGCTTGCTGCTGCTGCATCGATCGCGGTGGGCGTTGCCAGCCGCCGTCAAGTGAGCTTGGCCGCACCCACAGATAAGCTCGCTGCGCAGCTTGCGCTTTCCGATGAGATGCTTGAGCGCATGGCTGAACGCCTGGCCACCGCCAGTCGACCCTTAGTGTTAGTGGGCGCCGGCGTTAACGCTCATCCCCTGCGCAGCGCACTGATGCAGGTCGCGGGCGCCCTGACCCAAGCAAGTGGCGCGGTGTTTGGCGAGCTCAGCGATGGTGCCAATGGCGCCGGTGCCTGGTTGGCAGGGGCGGTGCCCCATCGTGGTCCGGCCGGGCGTGTGCTTGAACATGCCGGACGCGATGTACGCAGCATGATCGAACAGCCGCGCAAAGCCTACTTCTTGCTCGGGCTTGATCCCGCGCTCGATTGCGCCGACAGCGCGGGACTGAGCGCCGCACTCCAAGCTGCCGAGTTTGTCGTCGCTACCAGTGCATTTGAGAACCCGGTCCTGGATGCGGTCGCTGACGTCATGCTGCCGGCCGCGCTCTATGCGGAAAACGAAGGCTCTTTCGTTAATCTCACCGGCAGTTGGCAACGATTCGCCGCCGCAGTGCGGCCGCGTGGTGATGCACGTGCGGCGTGGAAGATACTGCGGGTACTGGGCAACAAACTTGAGCTGCCGGGTTTTGACGCGGTGAGTTGCGAAGACGTGACCCGTGAGATCGAAGCCTTGGTCGGCCAGGTCAAGCTCGCACCGCGGCTCACACCGACGCTCGAAAGCAGCTCATTGAAATTCGACGAGACGCGTCTCGAACTTCTGGTCGAAGTCCCGATGTATGGCTGCGATGCCCTGGTACGCCACGCCCCAGCGTTGCAGGAAATGCCGCAGGCCGGCGACGACTACGTGCATTTATCGAGCGCCACGGCGACCGCGCTGGGCTTGCTGGCGGGTCAGGTGTTGTGTATTGAGCGCGACGGCTTTCGGGCTACGGCGCAACTTGCCCTCGACGAAACGCTGCCGGGCGGTGTGTGTTTGGTCTACGCAGGGCGCTCCGCAGTCGCCACGGTGGCGCTCAATGGCGCGGCCGTATCGCTCAGCGTAGTGCGTGGC
>JANOXY010000402.1:0-5068 GCA_031418675.1 Pseudomonadota bacterium | reverse complement strand
ATGGCAGCCAAGACTCGGCTGTTCCTTGATTACTTTATTGAACATGTCGATGTTAAGGCCGGCAGCCACGGTGTAACGGGGCGCAGTGTTCAATAATTTTGCGCGTTCAGTTCAAGTCGCCGCCGCTGGCGCCATGCACATCAACCCAGCGATGGCGCAACCCTAGTTCGGCGAGCCAGGCCGGGCCCTGTTCCTCCTTCAGCATCGCGATGGTTGCAGCGCTGCCGGCGATCACACAGAACTCAGCCACCACACTCACGGCGGCCAGATGTTTCACCGGCCAGCCGCTGTGGGGATTGAGAATGTGGCCGTAACGAATACCGTCCACCACAAAACAACGTTCATAGTCGCCACTGCTGGCCAATGCGCCGCTGTGAAGTTCCAGGGTTTCCAGCAGCGCCGCAGGCGCACGCGGATGTTTGATGCCGATGCGCCAGGGCTGGCCGTCGGTGCGTGGGCCAATGATCTTGATGTCGCCGCCGAGATTGACCACTCCGTGATGCAAGCCTGCCGCCTGACACAGGGTCGCGGCACGATCGGCCGCGTACTCCTTCACCACACCACCAAAATCCAATTCCAGTCCGGGCTCCGGAAACCATAGCTGGGGCGATTGCCAGCGTAAGCGCTGCCAACCGATCTTGGCGCGCAAGCGAGTGATGTGCTCGGGATCCGGTAGCTCGTCCTGCGCGAAGCGCCACGCGCGGCGCAGAATGCCCGAAGTGATATCAAACAATCCGTCGCTCTGCTCGAAGCAGGTGGCGGCATAGTTCAACAGACCTGCGGTTTCTTCATCGACGCTAATGCTGCCACCGCGGGCAGCCACGCGATTGATGTCTGACAACAGGCTGTTGTCGCGGTATCGGGAATAACGTGCTTCGAGCCGTGTTATATCGGCGATGGCAGCGTGTGCGCCACGGCGGGCAGTGGCGAGATCGCTGGCGAACAACTGGATCTCGCAGGGCGAGCCCATGGCCTGGAAGGGAAAACGATGAAGGTTCGGCGACGGCTGCGACACGGCGGTGATTATGCCCTCGTCGTGCAGGGCAGCGCGTGGGGTCTTCACCATCTTCGCGCGGCGGCGCCGGCAGCGTTCGACAAACATCCTTCGCTTGCGCGCCAATTCCGCGAGGCGCTTGGCTTGCAGACTCGCCGGTCGCGACGGTCCGGCCGCGGTTTGCCTATGACATCCAGCTTCGCCACTTCGGACCGCCGTACGCAGGGCGCGGAACGGCGAAAGGCGACGGTCGCGTGCAGTGGGCGCCCGGGACGGTAATCCGGTCGAAGCCAAATCCCGAACCCGGGGACACAGCGTCGGCCCTCAGGCGCCCACCAGCCCCGAACATCAGACTTTTGGCCACGACATCATGCTGCAGCAGGTGCGTGCCAAACGCCCCTTCCTGTTCGAGCAGGGTATCTCGACAACTGTGTGCGACGGTCAGCGCCGCGCGGCTAAGCAAGCTGGTTTCGCCGACGTGGGCCCCGACGATCACACCGTGACCACATCTCGCGGCTTGCTCGGCGCTGGCGATACTGCGCAATAGCCCACCCATTTTTGAGACGCGCACGTTGACTATCCAGCGGGGGCCGACGGGCAGCAATTCGATCTGTTCGGCGCGCGTCAGGCTCTCGTCCAGCACGATCGCGCAGTCGCAGGCGCGCGCGACTGCGCACAGCCCTTCCAGATCGCCCACTTCGATCGGCTCTTCGAGCGCCGCAAAGGGAAAGTCGAGATGGTCGAGATAGCGCACAGCGTCGCGGGCCGAGCGAAACAGATTGTTGGCATCGGCACGCACCTGTTCGGGTGCGATGCCAGCAGCGCGTAATGCAGCCACCTTCGCGCGGTCGTGCGCGCTGCGGCCGCCCAGCTTGATTTTGTAATGCTCAAAACCCGTCGCGACATAACGCGCAAGCATGGTCTCGAAGGCCAGGGGCGGAGCATCGCCGAGTACTGCGGTGTAGGTGAAATAACCGGCTAGGGCTTCCATACCCAGCAGTTGCTCGACGGAAATGGCCTCGCGCCTGGCAAACAAATCGAGCAGCGCGAGTTCCACTGCGCACCACGCTGCCGGGTTGGCATCGATCAATACGCGGTGCTCGTGTACCCACCTGCGCAAAGTGGCGAGGTCGCGAATGCTTGCGCACCACACCGCCGCACCGGCTTCGATGATAGCCAGTGCGCTGGATTGAGACTCACCCGTGACATATTCACGGGGGCAGGCTTCGCCATAACCGCGGTGGCCCGCGCCATCATCGATCTCGACCCACACCGATTGTGTGTAGCTTCGTTCCGCCGCGTTATGGCGAAATGTCTGGGTGAAAGGAATATCGAGGGCATAGGCACGTAGCGTAAGTGATTTCATAGTGTCTCCCCCTCTAACAAGCAGGCGTCGATGTCGAAGGCAATGCGCGCGCGATAATCGAGCGACACCACCTTGAACTGCGCTTCGCGCTGGCCGCGTGCGCACGACCAGGCGCACAACGTTTCGTAGGTTCCGGCACGCAGCCACCCCATCTGTGGTGCGCACAGCCGGTCAGCGGCACGCCCAGCATGTAAAGCGCATCACTCCACACCTCATCACGGCTCGGACGCCAGCTGACCCGCGCGGGGCGAGCCCATTCGAGCGCAACCAGGGCAGCGCCCGTGATCAGAATCGGCAGGGAGGTGGTGGTGAGGAGATTTGTATCCATCGCTCGCAGCAGCACGAACATGGCCATCGCGCTAGCGAGCAGCAAGGGGTACCAGAGGTACTGTGCACTTCGATACATGACGAGTTTTCCTTGTAGGACGATCAGGACTGCAGGCGATGACAGTCCGCGAGCACCAATACAAAGCTCGCGAGAACCAGATGGAATGCAGCGGGAATCCACGCGTGAAACCAGGGCGCGGCATCGGGCACCAGGATCCCGATGCAGAGGCGCAGCACTGAGCCGGTGAGATATAAGCCGCCAAACCAGGCGAGGAAGCGGGCGAGCCGCGGCCGTGGCAAATACGCACCCTGCGCAACCGCCAGCGTGCTGGTGAGCATCGCTCCGAGGATGATCAGTTGTGCAGGCAGGAGCACCCCATAGGGCAAGGCGCTACCTTGAAAGGCCTGAAAGGGCGGCAGAGTTTCGATGGGATGAACATACTGAATGGCCTGGGCGAGCACGCGGGCGGCAAACAATGCAGTGAGGTCGGCCATCAGCACCGCGCGCCATGCTTCAGGTGCTGTCGGACGACGGCAAGCTGCGATTTCTTGAAGCGGTTTCATAGCAAGTCCGAGCACGAAGGAGAATGGAGCAAAGTTTAGTGATGTGCTCTGTTAGGACAAGTTTCATAGACAGAGTCGGCGTATAATCTACCGAAAGTCTATTTTTACTTAACTAAGGGAGGTGGGCCGTGCCAAAAGCGGTGGAACTTGTCGACGCCTTGAAACGCGAAATGCGCGCGCGGCGCGTCACCTACAAAGACCTCGCGCTCAAGCTCGAGCTCAGTGAAGGCGCAATCAAACGCATGTTCGCGTTGAACCGCATGACGCTCGACCGCGTCGATGAGATCTGCGCTGTCCTGAAGGTTGAACTGGCCGAACTGGTCGACAATTACATCCAGGACGAACAGCGTCTAGACCAGTTGACCGAAGCCCAGGAGCGGCTGCTGGTCCAAGATCCTAAGCGCCTGCTGGTCGCTGCCTGCGTCCTGAATCGCTGGTCGTTTGAAGAGATCCTCGACATCTACAACGTGAACTCACCCGAGTGTATCCGTCACCTGGCGGCTCTCGACAAGATCCGTTTCATCGAGCTGCTGCCCGGCAATCGCTACCGCATCAAGGTCTCGGACAGTTTTCGCTGGCGTTCCGGCGGTCCGATCGAGCAGTTTTTTGAGCGTCTCATCGCCGATGAATTTTTAACCGCCGACTTTCGCGAAGCGAGTCGCAATCGCCTGTTCCTGCATGGGTTCCTGAGCGAGCGCGGGCGTGAGGAATTGAATGCGGCCGTTGAGCGCATTGCGGTGACGTTCCGTGATCTGCTCAAGCGCGACCGCTCGGTGCCGGCGCGATCGCGTCAGCACGTCGGATTTTTGATTGCCTTCAGGCCGTGGAATTTTTCCATCTATGACCCGATCAGAAAACGGCCAGCACGGCGATAGCCGACGTCGTCAACTCACAGCGGAAGTTGCCAGGACAGTTGCAGTGTGCCCTGGCGCTCAAGTTGAAAGCCGTTGAAATGGGTCGCAACGGGTTCCAACCACTCGACACTGACCCGATTGCCACGTAGCAGGCCGCGTGGAATCACGGCGTTAATGCCGAAGCCCACATCCCAGCGCTGTGCGCCGGTATTTTCGGCATCATCCATGGGGCCATTGATGGCACTCGGCGTATCAACGTAGGTGTAGATGGTTTGGGTTTCCGTGCCAAGCACGCGGGTACCGATAGCCTGTGGCGCGGCATGGTTATCAAAGCGTCCATGCACGCCGCCCTGGGCGGTGTACTGGCCCCGTAGCGATGCCGACAGCCAGTCGGTCAGACGCACACTGCCCCAGGTGGTGGCCAGGAATTGATCACCAAGCCGATAGCCGGCGTCGTTACGACGCTCCAAACGCTTGATGCCGCTCAACTGCGTACCCCAGGCAAAACGCAATAACTCGCCGCTGTAGGTCAGACTGGGCTGAAAGTCCCAGGTGCCGCTGCCGAGCTGAGTATCGTAGGGGTTGAAATCGCGTGTCAGCGTTGGACGCTTCTCGACACTGCCGGTGGGTGCATTGAAACCCAGACCCGCGTGCAGCCGGTAGCCCTCGCTGGCAAGAAGACCGTAGAGGAAATGCAGCTCAACATCGCCGATGCCACCGGTGTTGCGCGAGTAGCTCACACGTTCCGGCCCGATGATGCCCAATTCACCTTGCACGTCCAGATCAAGATCGCGCAGTTTCATATCGTGATTGACGTACTGTGCGGCAAGCACCATGGTCGCGCGCGGACTCAAGCCCAACATGAAGTTGACCGTCGAGATATGGGTATCGCTGTCCCGTGGTGTCAGGGTGCAGAACGTAGCGGTACAGGCGCCGGTAATGATCGCGGTGTCGCTGGCGCGG
>JANOXY010000401.1:0-3626 GCA_031418675.1 Pseudomonadota bacterium | reverse complement strand
CGAATGCCCCAATAGATCATTGAAGCCAGAGACCTCGGCCGGACCCAATGTCAGAAAGCTGTTCTCCAAGTCTCGCACCAGCAGTCCCTGACGTTCGAGTGCGCGTCCGACCCGCGCGCTGATCCCGCGAACCAAGTTCGCAAGTGCCGCCACGGTTGGCGGCGGCACCCGCCGAAAGCTCAAGCGCTCGCCGCTCGTCACATATACGCCGTCGAGGAATAGCCTATGGAAGCGGATGATCATGTTCAAAGCGCTGCCGAACGTTGATCCAACGTCACCGCGCCAGTCTGCGCCGTTGATGGGGCATATGATGTCCCTGCGAAGCATCAAGACTGCTTGCGGTTCGAACTGGATTATTCAGCGGGCAGGAAAGCAAGTATGCGTCGCGCGCCAGGCACAAGAAGAACCGTGTGACCAAAATCGCGCGCCGACAGTTTTGTGCACGCTGGCGCGCAACCCGGTTTCGCCACCCCTGAGGCGACGATATGCTCACGGCATGGCCAACGTAGTGCATCCCGATAGTTGTCATTTCGATCGTCCTGCACTGAGCTATTGGGACGCATCCGCCGCAGCGCTCGGACATGAGTGCCCCGCGTTAGCCGGTGAGGAAAGCTGCGACGTCGCGATCATCGGTGCCGGTTATACCGGCCTGTCGGCAGCCTTGGCGCTGGCCAGTGATCACAAGCTCGATGTGCGCGTCCTGGAAGCTGCGACTCCTGGCTGGGGGGCCTCGGGTCGTAATGGTGGATTCTGCGGGATCGGCGGCCACAAGCGCAGTTACGGCGCGATGATCAGGACCTACGGACTACCGGCCACCCAGCGTCTGCGTGCTCATCAGCGCGATGCCGTTGATCTGGTCCGCGCGCTTTGCCTCGCACACGGCATTGACGCCGCTATTCACGGCGAGGGCGAGGTTGCCTTGGCGCACAGCGCCAGCGCCATGCAGGCGCTGGTGCAGGAGCGCGATTTCCTGCGTCGTTATTTCGATGAAGAGACCGAGCTTGTCGACCCCGCGCAGTTGCGCACGCGCGCAATGCATGGACCGCGTTTTCACGGCGGGCTCGTGGGCAGGCACGGGTTCGGCCTGCACCCACTCGAATATGCGCGCGGTCTGGCACGCGCCGCGCTGGCGGCCGGCGCGCGCGTCTATGCGCATTCGCGCGTCACAAAGTGGCAAGAGATGCCGCACGAGCATCGACTTCACACCGCAGGTGGAAGCCTGCGTGCGCGCCAGGTGCTGGTTGCCACCAATGCCTATACCCCGGAATCGGTGTCCACCCGTCATGCGGGGCGCATCCTGCCGGCGCTGTCGAATGTGCTGGTCACGCGGCGCTTAAGCGCGCAGGAGATTGCCGCGCAGGGCTGGTCGGCCTCGACCATGGCTTACGATACGCGACACCTGCTCCACTATTTCCGGCTGCTACCGGACGGGCGCTTTCTCTTCGGTGGTCGCGCCGGCACCGACGCCTCCGACCAGGCTGCGAGCGCAGCACGCGTCGCGCTCGAAGCGCGGTTTCGCGAATTGTTTCCCGCCTGGGCATTGGTCGAGGTGGAATATTTTTGGCGGGGCCTGGTCTGCTTGAGTTATGACCTCGTGCCCTATCTCGGCTCGCTCGACAAGCGCGGCAGTGTCTGGACCGCGCTTGCCTACCACGGCACCGGCATCGCCATGGCAACCTGGTGTGGCCAACAAGTTGCCAACATGATCGCCGGGCGACGAGACGGCGCTGATCTCAGTGCGGTACTGACCCGCCGCCTGGCAAAGTTCCCGCTCGCGGCACTGCGACCGTTGTATCTCGCAGCAGCGTATCGGTGGTACGGTTGGAGCGACGGAGGCTGAAGCTTGCTGCGCCATGCAGCAGCGCCTATGGGGCGCGTACCTTGCAATATCCGTGAAGATTCAGAGTAGGAGCGAGATTCGACATGCGCATGCTTGCAGCAGACGTTGGCGGCACATTCACGGATCTGGTCTTGCATGACGCTACGACGGGCGCCGTCTATCTCGATAAAGTGCCCTCGACACCGGGGCGCGCCGACAGTGTGCTGACCGGCATCCAACGCATCGCCGCGAGCGCTGGCCTGACACCGCAAGACATCGATATCTTCGTTCACGGCTTCACGGTCGGGACCAATGCCTTGCTGATGCGCAGTGGCGCCAGGCTGGCCATGGCAGTCACCGCCGGCTTTCGCGATGTGCTTGAGATCGGCAATCAACTGCGGCCGCATCTGTATCTGTTGAGTCAAAGTAAACGCGCGCCGGTCGTCCCGCGTTCGCGGATTGTTGAAGTTGTCGAGCGGCGTGACGCCTTCGCGCAGGTGATCACTGCACTGAGCGCCGCCGAAGCTGAACGCGTGGCAGGCGCAATCGCAGCGCTCGAGCCGGAAGCCGTGGCCGTGTGCCTGACCTTCTCCTACCTCGATGCCAGCCATGAAGAACAACTTGCGGCGTCAATTAAAGCGCGTCTTCCGCAGGTTCCGGTGTATCTGTCCAGCCGCGTGAATCCCCAGATCGAAGAGTATCCGCGCGCCAATACCACCGCCGTCGCGGCCTATGTCGGCCCGGTCATCGATCGCTATGTGAACACACTGGAACACGCACTGCGCGGAGCGCGGGTGACGGCATCATTGCGTCTCATGCGTAGCGACGGTGGTGTCGCGACACCCGCATCGGCGCGCGACAACCCCGCCTCGATGCTCTTGTCCGGCCCGGCCGGCGGGGTCATAGCGGGCGCTGCGATGGCTGCCGAACTCGGCGTACCCGACATCGTGACTTTCGATATGGGCGGAACTTCAGCCGATTTCTCCATCATCGCCGGTGGCGAACCGCGCATGGTCACAACCCGTCGCTTGGACGGCGAACCGCTGCGCTTGCCGACGCTCGATATCGAGACAATCTCGGCAGGCGGGGGCTCCATCGCGCAAGTGGATTTGGGCGGCGCGCTGCGCGTCGGTCCACGCTCGGCCGGTGCCGAGCCGGGGCCGGCCTGTTACGGATTGGGCAGCGAGGCTGCCACTATCACGGATGCCGCCGTGGTTCTCGGCATCCTGCACCCTGACGAGTTTCTCGGCGGCGAGATGCCGCTCGATGCCAGCCTGGCTTGGGTGGCCGTCGAACGCACCGTTGCACAGCCGCTGGGAATCGATGTTTACGCCGCCGCCGCGGGGATCTTACGTATTGCCAATGCGGGCATGGGCAAGGCGATCCGCAAACTGCTGGCCGAGCGCGGCTTCGACCTACGCGACTTCGCGCTACTGGCCTTCGGCGGTGCCGGCCCGATCTACGCGCCGTATCTGGCGCGCGAACTCGGCATGGCCGAAGTACTGGTACCGAACACACCCGGTGTGTACGCCGCACAGGGCCTGTTGATGTCGGACATCCGTCACGTTGCGCAGTGCAGCTTTCAATGCCAACTGAGCAAGGTCGACGAAGGGCGTCTGGCTGCGCGCCTCGAGATCTTGCGTAATGACTTAAATGCCGCGCTGACGCGCGACGGTATCGCGGCATCCGATCGCTATTTCCGTTTCAGCGCCGATATGCGCTGCCTCGGCCAGTTCCACGAGTTGATAGTGCCGCTGCCCGCACCTGCGGTGACGCCCTGGTGGGATGCCGCGACGGTGGCCGCGCT
>JANOXY010000400.1:0-12634 GCA_031418675.1 Pseudomonadota bacterium | reverse complement strand
GCGATGACGGCCAGAGCCATCGTATTGATGTTCAGATCATAGGGACCGTCCCAGCCGCCGCTTAAGACGCTGGTCAATCGTCTCTACACACTCGTCCGTTCATAGGCCACCGCAGCGGCGATGGCAGGGACAATCTGCCCTGTGCGCAGGCCTGTACCACCGCCAGACGATGTGGTTCGCACAAACGCCCCTGCACACTGGCGGAGCGCACTGACAGTCGCGCAACCACTGCGCACCAGCGCGTATGAATCACTACAAGCTGTGCGTGGCGCCCACTGCCGTATGGTGGCGCGTGCTTACGTCGATAGAGAACTTTGATCCAACAACTACGACGTTCTCTAACAGCTGTGCGCAAGATCGATCAGAAAACTCTATGTGATGAAACGCACTGACGATCTCCTGCCCGCCTTCTATGGTGCGGCCCTCGGCTTCGCTCCGCAGCTTGTGATTTCGAAGCCAGCCCGCAGTCCTGATGCCCACCAAGGCAACTAGACCAAGCGCGCTTCGAACACCTCACGCAGACGGATGCGAAATCCCTGTTTTCTCCAAATGCGGAACTTCCGCGGATGCAGGCTCCGGTGTGTAAGTCCCCACCACTGGAGCATCCAAATACTTCTTGGGGAAGAGTAATTTGTATGAAGAAATCACTTATCGCACTTTCATTGGCAACCCTCGGTAACGTTGCTGTGGCACAAACCGACGGCATGCCGCCCTACACGCTCGATCCCGGTCCCCATGCTGGCAATTATGAAGCAACCCTGACCGGTACCGGGCAATCCAGTGATGATTTCGACCGCTCGAATTTTGGCGTGACTGGCTCGTTTGGTTACTACTACACCAAAAACTGGCTATTCAGTGTCAAGCAGGGACTGCAAGCCAATGACAATGGCGACAACACCTTGATCAACAGCCGGACCATGTTTCAGGCCGCATATCAATGGGACCTCGGAAAGTGGCAGCCCTACGTCGGATTAAACATTGGTGGTGTGTACGGTGCCGGCATTCACGATGAAGGTTTGTTCGGCCCGGAAGTCGGTGCGAAATACTATGTCAACGAAAGCACCTTTTTATTCGGCAATATTGCCTATGAGGTACCGCTCGATGATTGCTGCAACGACGGCAATATCCCCTACTCGGTAGGTGTTGGTTTCAATTTCTAGACTTGCAATCGACTCGATCTTTCCTGCCTTGATTGCGCGCTATCCAGGCGCGGACCGGCGCATTGTTTTCAGGAGTGCTTTTCCCATGATCTACTTCAATCGAACCAGCACAGCGGTGGCCACCGCTGTCCTGCTCGCGATACAGGCGCCGCTAGCGTCTGCCGACACGGACGTTTCAGCGGACCAGATGCATATTTTTAATCAGTCGCTGGCCAGCGATTATCAGGCGCTGGCCAATGCCGAATATGCCCAGGGTGACAGGCGCGACGCCGCGACCTACGCTGCTCGTGCAACGGCCGCCAGCACCGGCACACCCACCGCACCCGATGAGGTCGCACTGCGGCAGAGCTTCCTCAATGCGCGCTATGTTGGCGAATTGTCGACGGCCCACGATCGGCTTATTGATGCGCTCGCCAAAACGGCTCGCAGCGATGCCCCGGCGGCCGCGGCACGCGCACAAACCTCGTACGACTGTTGGCTTGAACAGGCCACCGAGGACCTGCAACCGGCCGATATCGACGCTTGCAAACAATCGTTCATGACTGCCATGACCACCGTTGAGTCGAGCGCCCAGGCGGTGGCGGACGTAGTGCCTACACCGGTTGTCGAGCCCGCCGCGCCGGCCGTGATCGCGGAACCTGCTGCGGAGAGTCAACGTGTGTTCTTTGCTTTTGACAGTTCCGTGGTTACGCCTGAAGGCATGGCGGAGTTGGAAAAGCTGAAGGCCAATTGGAACAGCACGTCCCCAGGTCACCTCACCGTCATCGGACACGCCAGCGCGATCGGCACGGAAGAATATAACCAGGCACTCTCCGAGCGACGCGCTGAAGCGGTCAAGGCTGCGTTGATTAAGCTGGGTGTTGCTGCCGAATCCATCGACACTGAAGGCCGCGGTGAGCGCGACCAGCTGGTGCCAACGGCCGACGGCGTGCGCGAGCCACGGAATCGGCAAGCGTTCGTAACCATCACACCCTGATTCTCAGTTGCGCGCCCAGGCGCGAGACTGACAAAACTCAGAAAGATATTGTTTGTTAAGTGCTGCGTCGCACCGATCCGGCGCAGCCTGCCGCGCACCATGAGTCCGGCACTTGGCCGACCGACAGCCGGCATAGATGTTGTCATCAGTCTGAACAAACGAGGAAACCGTCATGAACAAAGATCAACTGAAAGGCCGCGTTAAACAAGCCGAAGGCAAAGTCAAAGAGGTCGCCGGCAAGGTTGTCGGAAATCGCCCGCTGGAGTCTGAAGGAAAAATCGAGAAAGCAGTTGGCAAGGTCCAGAGCGCCTTTGGTGACCTGAAAAACGCTGCAGAAAAGAAGCGTTGAAGCAACGCGGTTGTGCACCGGCACCGATTGGGCGGCCGGTGCGCGACCGTACCTGTAAACCATCCGCCCTCTGACGAGACCACCATGAAGCTAATTAAACTACTTCCAATTGCCATCGCAGCCTTGTGTCTGAATCTCAGCGCCTGCGACAAACCGACCGTCAACGTCGGTGCGCCGGCCGTACCCGGACCGGCCGGCCCCGCCGGCGCAACCGGCAAGACCGGCGACACCGGGGCGCAAGGAGCGCCCGCCGCGAGTACGACCGTGATCGTTGCACCGGCTGAGGAATAATTCCGAACGCTAGGTTCGGCATCCAACAGACAAAAACTCAGCGCGCGCTTAACTTGGAAAAGGGCGAGAGGCCGCGATAAATCGCGGGAATCTTCTCCCACATTAACTGCCCGACCCGATCAATAAGGAATTGACATGAATAAATTATCCATCGCCCTAGTTGCCCTGACAGGCTTGGGTTTTGTCGCCGTTAGCCAAGCAGAAAGTACGATGCCTTCCGCGACGGCAGCGCCGATCTCCAAAGAAAGTTACGAGATGGCAAAAACCGCGGCGCATGCTCAGTACCAGGTTGACGACAAGGCGTGCAGCGCTTTGAGCGGCAATGCCAAAGACATTTGTGCTGCCACGGCGACAGGCAAAGAGAACGTGGCTAAGGCTGATGCCGAAGCGGCTTATGACACCAGCCCGAAAAATCGCGAAGCTGCCCGCCTGGCACGGGCCGACGCAACGTATGCGACGGCTATGCAGACCTGCGACGAACTGGCGGGCAATAGCAAGGACGTTTGTGTGAAAGAAGCAAAATCGGCGCTGGTGAAGGGCCAAGCCGATGCCAACGTTGCTCGTGTCACCGCGGACACACGTAACGAAGCGGCCGACAAGCAGACCGAAGCACGTGTTGAAGCGATAGACGACAAGGCGACCGCCGAGTACAAGGTCGCCCTCGAGAAGTGCGACGTTTTAGCTGGCCAGGTCAAAGACGATTGTGTCAGCAGCGCCAAAGCGCTGTTCGGCAAATCATAAACTGATGGGTGATCGTCGCGTCGCCCGCCCCGATCACAGCTGTTAGCGCTGCACCTGGCCTCAATGAGAGGCCAGGATGTGTCGCGAGTCGGTACTCGACTAGCGTGGCACGAGCTGGCGGATGTGGGACTGCTTGGCGCAGTCCGGCAAGGGCCAGCTGACGAGTCCAGCAGATGTCCGGTAATGGTGCTAGAGCACGAGCGATAAATCCCATTGGCGACCATCCCCGTACCGGGCTGCACCATCGTTACCAGACATGTGCGCCGAACAATGGCGTCAGCAATGGCGGTGCCCCATGCATTCGCTGCGGGAATTGAATATGACCCAGGCAGGGCCGGTATTGTTGGTAATCGCTGGTTTTACCTTCGCTTTTACGGCCGCATCGCCAGTCACTGAGCCAGACCACGGCAAGCACAACGCCACTTTGCCCAGTCAGAAACACACAGATTACTTTCTCAACGTGGCCCAAAACGGCAATGCCCCGAACGTGGCCCGTGCGCAATCGAAGGGCAAGAAAAAAGTAGCGCAGGCCGATGCGGACGTTGCGACCGACAACTCTGCCCGTACCCGAGAAGAGGCTCGGCTCGCCCGTGCCGACGCCGATTACGCGGTGATCACGGCGAAGTGCAAAGCCCGGGTCGGGGCTGCCCGTGCACAATGTCTGGCGTCAGGCAAAAACGAGCTGACCAAGGCCTGGGCCGAAGACAATGTGGACAATCGGGCGATTGACCGTGAGAGCGTAGTCGACCCTGCCCGCGAGTCTACTCAGCGCTGAATGGCGCGGCGACCGTGATGCGCTGCTGCCATCGTCCATGTGCGACAGGTGCTCGGGGTCTGATGAATTACGGTCCAATTGCGGCGCCACCGGGTTCTTCCCCCACCCGTTCTTAGTAGCTGCTGCCCCCCTGCGCGTGCCAGCGCACAGAACATCCCATACTCACTCTGGCAGGCTAGCCAGGGGTAAGGCGCAAAGCGGGCGCGGCCGGCGCCTTACATCATTGATCACGTATTCGATCTAGAAAGGGGCACGCAACGCCCTGCTCGGAGGAGATAGTCATGAGTACTCGCGGCTTTATGTTTTTTATGGTGCTTGTTTATTTAGCACTGAATACCGTTTCGCTTCCGGCCGATGAGGTGGTGGGCACCGCTCGTCTCCGCACGTCCGCCACGGTCGAAGGCATTACCTTCACAGACAGCGGCATTTCCGGCCAGGTTGTCAATCCCAGCCACAAGCGACTGGAGAATGTACGGATTCTAGTGACCCACGCCTGGTTGTGGGCCGATGATCGTCGCACCGACGAGGACTCGCCCGGCTGGGCGGAGTATTACATGCTATCCGAACCTATCCAGCCCAACTCGGTTGCCTCCTTTTCTTATCCACACAAATCCCCATACCCCAAACGTAACGATGGCCATTTTATTTCGTCGGTGCGAATCGTGGGACTGACGGAATTCGAAAGCTTATAGGCGCCAGACTGTGTGGCCCGGGTTGCACAAACGAAGCTAAGCGCGCGCCTTCGTTCGAATATGCCGGTCTTGAACCGGGTGCGACATGAGTGCCAGGTTCAGGCTTAACTGACAACCATAGGGCGGCAGGCGGCCCGGCGTCGATGCCCGGTAAAAATTAGCTTTGCAAGTGTAGGGATTGATCGACCGTGCATCTTTGCACTCACCTGAGCTGGCGCGCATGAGTGCCAATGACCCTATAAGCGGTGAAGAGCTGCCCGTCGTTTTCGGTGACAGCCCGGCCGTTCTCAATCACGAATTAGCGGTCGAGGTCCACGGTCTCGCGCTGACTACCATTGCCACGGTGGCGCTATTATTCGCTCTGCAATGGGCGCAAACATTCTGCCTGGCGGTATTGCTCGGGATCTTTGTCGCCTAAAGCTTAAATCCGGCCGTGGTATGGCTGCAGCGCTGTCACCTGCCACGCGCCCTTGCCGTCAGTGTCGTGATTGGCGGCCATGCTGTCCCTGCTGACCTTCGGCAGCTACGCGTTGCGCGAACAGGTAGACACCATCATCGAGGGTCTGCCTGCCGCGGTAGCACGGATTTCTACCAGTATTGCCGGGACACGGCATCGCGGTGAGCAGACGACCTTGCAAAAAATGCAGACCGCCGGTCATGAAATTGAAAAAGCCACCGCCGACGTCAGCATACCTGCCAACAGTGGTCAGCTGGTATTGGCCCAACCATCCACCAAATTGACGAGCCTGTTATGGGCGGGCTCCGTCGGTGTGCTTGGCCTGCTCGGACAAATAACCGTGATCTCGTTTCTGGTATTTTTCCTGCTGCTGTCCGGCGATACCTTCAAACGGAAAATAGTACGTCTTGCCGGCCCGACGTTTGCGCGCAAAAAGATCACCGTTCAGATGCTGGATCAGATCAACGCATCAATCCAACGTTATATGGTGCTATTGGTCATCACCAATTTGCTGGTGATGGCCTTGAGCTGGGTGGTGTTCGCTGCGGCCGGCCTCGCCAATGCCGGCGCATCGGCGGTGGCGGCTGGTCTGTTGCATATCATTCCCTATCTTGGCACGACGCTCACCGCCGCCATCACCGGTCTTGCGGCCTTCCCCCACTTTGGCTCATGGCCCGTAGCCATTGCGGTCGCGGGCGCCTGCCTCGGTATCGCACTGGTTGTCGGCTTACTGATCACCACCTGGATGACCGGTCGCATAGCCAAGATGAATACGACCGCCGTGTTTGTCGCACTATAGCTGGATCGGCTCCTGACCACTGCACAGTTCAAGCACGCTTAGGCAGGATCGATTTCTACGGCATAAGGTATCAACAGGATTGATGGTCATCACCGCTTGTAAGTGCGAGCGAGGCCACGGCGAGCGCCTTGGCCCACGCGGTGGTCGTATCGGGCGAAGAAGAATTGCAGTTGCTTGCTACCTTGCGCGCGCGGCAGGTGCAGGTGCGGACGCTGACCAACTCCCTGGAATCAGCACCCGAACTCCTTGCCCATGCCGGTTAAGCTAAGAGCGGGCGGCGCTACTCGAGTTGGATGTTGATTTGCGCGAGGTCCGCTACCATCTCAGCTACAGCCATGGCAGCGGACAGACCGAAGCGATGACCGACTATGGCACTTACGCGCTGCACGCCAAGCTGTTCATATTCGATCGCAAACGACTGTTGATTGGCTCAATGAATTTCGATCAACGCTCACGGTACCAGAACACTGAGGTCGGCCTCTGGATCGAAAGCCCGGCTCTCGCGGCTCAAATGGCCGCTCGATTTGACGCAATGACCGAACCACGAAATTCTTACGTGTTGACGTTGGGCCCTCATCTGCACCGATCTCACCTCCTCGGTCGCCCGCGCAATAGCCACCGCGTTATTGACAGCTTTCTGCGTCCGGGCCGTACCGCTTAGCCAGACCACGCCATCCTTGTCGGTGTCACCGTCCGGTGCGGCGTTAACGTTCAGTGACGAGCCGCACAGTGCGACCACGATGCATGCGGTACCGGGTAGAGTTTGCATTCGTTATGATCTCATTGGTCGGCGATGCAATGGCCTGGTCTCAGCCACGCCCACCGTCGGTCCGCAGCGCCACACACACCACACTCGAAATGTCATGGGCGCCTGCCCCACCCAGCCCTTGTGTAGTTATTATGCCCATCGGCGTTAGCCGGCATCACCCACCCGCCGGCTGACACGGCTTGGCGAGCAGGCAAGGTAAGCGCGCCAGCGCACCGACCACTTTTTGGATAACCGCGAAGCTCATCCATTGACACTTCCGCGGTCCGCGTTGACCGAGTAACGCATTCGATCTCTCATCGCGAATCACCCCGCGTCGAAAGCCTCGTTCCGCCGCGCCTTACTTGACTTGCAGGAGATATGCTTTGCCAAAAACCGACGCCGACGGCACCCACACGGTCGACAGCGCGCAGGTCGGCGCTGAAGCCCAACGCCAGCAGACACCCCTCACGACCATTGCTCTGCAGCAAGCGATCCTGAGCAGCACGAACTTCTCGAGTATCGCTACCGACGAAAAAGGTGTCATCCAGCTGTTCAACATCGGCGCGGAGCGCATGCTCGGTTACGCGGCCGCGGACGTCATGAACAAGATTACGCCAGCCGATATCTCTGACCCACAAGAACTCATCACCCGCGCCAAAGCACTGAGTGAGGAACTCGCGACGCCTATCACGCCGGGTTTTGAGGCTTTGGTCTTCAAGGCGTCACGCGGCATCGAGGATATCTACGATCTCACCTACATTTGCAAAGACGGCAGTCACTTACCGGCAGTGGTGTCCGTTACC
Organism: Pseudomonadota bacterium; assembly: GCA_031418675.1. GTDB lineage: Bacteria > Pseudomonadota > Gammaproteobacteria > JADJYF01. Next base: position 4,843 of record JANOXY010000400.1, on the reverse strand, counting down.
GCTCTGCGTAGCGCAACCGAGGCCATCATTGGCTACTTGTTTATTGGCATCGATAACACCGCGCGCATGCACGCTTTGGCCGAACAACGCAAGCTCGATCAACAACTTCGTGATCAACAGTTCTACACCCGCTCGTTGATCGAGTCCAATATCGACGCACTGATGACCACCGACCCGGGCGGCATCATCTCCGATGTCAACAAACAGATGGAAGCGCTCACCGGGTGTACTCGCGATGAGTTGATTGGTGCTCCGTTCAAGAACTACTTCACTGATCCTGACCGTGCCGAAGCGGGCATCAAATTGGTGCTTACAAAAAACAAGGTCACGAACTACGAGTTAACCGCGCGCGCGCGCGATGGCAAGGAGACCGTGGTTTCCTACAATGCCACGACTTTTTATGACCGCGACCGCAACCTGAAGGGCGTGTTTGCAGCGGCACGGGATGTGACAGAGCGTAAACGCCTTGATCAGACGCTGCAGGAAACCAATATTGCACTGGAAAGCGCGAAGTACGTGGCCGAAAAGGCCAACCTCGCGAAGTCCGACTTTCTCTCCAGCATGAGTCACGAGTTGCGCTCCCCGCTTAACGCGATCCTGGGATTCGCGCAATTAATTGAGTCAGGCATACCGCCCCCAACCGCCAGTCAGCGCTCCAGTATCAATCAAATCCTGCAAGCGGGCTGGTATTTGCTGGAGCTGATTAATGAAGTGCTGGACTTGGCATTGATCGAGTCGGGCAAGCTGTCGCTGTCCCTGGAATCGGTTTTACTTGCGGATGTACTGAGCGCTAGCTGGGCCATGATCGAACCCCAGGCAAAACTGGCTGACTTGGCTGTGACTTTTCCGGAGTCCATGGACTCCAGTTACGTGTGGGCCGACCGCACGCGCCTAAAACAGATATTTCTCAACCTGTTATCCAATGCGGTTAAATATAACAGCGCGGGTGGCACGGTGAAGGTGACGAGCGAGATTACTGTCACCGGACGGTTCCACCTCGCATTTGAGGATACCGGCGAAGGACTGCCACCAGACAAGCTCGCCCAGCTGTTTCAACCGTTCAATCGACTGGGACAAGAATCGGGCTTGACGGAGGGGACCGGCATAGGCCTGGTGGTCAGTAAACGACTGATCGAACTCATGGGTGGCGAAATTGGTGCCACCAGCACCGTGGGCGTGGGCAGTGTGTTCTGGATCGAACTCGAGCCTGCCACCATGCCACAGCTCGCCGCGCGATCGGTCGATCTGGATGAATTAGTGCATTCGGCACTGCGCGCACATCCTCACAACGTCACGGTCCTCTGTGTTGAAGACAACGCGGCGAATCTGTTGCTGATCGAGAAGCTCATTGCCCGCCGACCAGAAATTCGCTTGCTGACTGCTACCGACGGCGTATACGGCGTTGAAATGGCTCGGTCATCAGAACCGGACGTGATCTTAATGGACATCAATCTGCCGCGTATCAGCGGCATCGATGCGCTGGGTATCCTGCGTGACGATCCGGCAATGGCGCGCATCCCTGTCATTGCGCTCAGTGCCAATGCCATGCCACGTGATATCGAGAAGGGGATTGCGGCGGGCTTTTTTCGCTATCTTACCAAGCCGATCAAGGTCAATGAGTTCTGGGCAGCACTCGACGAGGCGATTGAGTTTCGGCAAGGGCTGACCTCGGTAATTGGCGAACCCGAAGAAATCGTGTAGCGCGTTCGCGAGACAAACCGGCTCGCGCACTTTTACGTTGACTCGATCGTCGATGATTCCGGGTCAGTCAAGCGCCAGCTGTGATGAGCGATCCGTTCACTCTCCAGCGCAGGCAACACACGTACTACGCAAGGTGATGCCGGCGCGCTGATGATGTTTCTGCCTTCTTTATTGCGATCCTCGTCAAGTACAACACCCAGCCAGCTCAAACCATGGCAGACCGCGGCCCGGGTCCGACTGTCGTTTTCGCCAATGCCGCCGGTAAAAACGATCATATCCACGCCCTCCAACACAGCGGCCATCGCCGCCAGACTTTTGCGCACGGCATAACAGAACATCTCAAGCGCGAGGCGTGCGGCGGGACTATGCGGTGCTGCTGCGTGCAACTGGCGCATATCACTACTGAGACCTGAAACGCCCAGCAGACCGGCACGATGGTCAAGCAACTCGGCAAGGCTAGCGACTTCCAAGTGGTGCTCGCGCATGAGATGGAGCAACAAGCCCGGGTCGAGATCGCCGCTGCGAGTCCCCATCGGAATTCCACCGGTTGGTGTAAGGCCCATGGTGGTATCGAGCGAGCGACCCGCGCGCACCGCGGTCAGGCTAGAGCCATTACCGAGATGCGCGATGATCAAGCGCGTCGGCAGCGCTGCGCCCAGTTGTTGCACAATCGATTCACAGGATAGTCCGTGAAAGCCATAACGTTCGATGCCCGCCCCCTGCCATTCCCGCGAGATGGGGAATACACGTGCAACATCCGGCAAGCCAAGGTGAAAGCAGGTATCGAAGCAGGCCACCTGTGGCACACCGGGGAACTGCTGGGCCGCGACACGGATTGCGGCGACCGAAGTCGGGCTATGCAGTGGCGCGAAGCTTGATGCGCCCTCGAGGGCCGTGATCACACCAGCATCGATCAAACAATGCTGCCGCAAGCCTGGTCCGCCATGGACAATGCGATGTCCGATGGCATTGGGCATGCTGAGTCCTGCTGCCGCGATATCGCGCTTGAAACCGGCGAACATCGAAGCAAGGTCCGCCTCAATATGACGAGTGGTTAGCGCTTGAGCTTGGCTGTTTTCGGCGAGCAGCCTCTGCGGGCCGTTCCCGTCCACACGATAGACACCGTATTTCACGGACGACGATCCAAAATTGAGCGCAAGCACTGTGCTCGCTATCGGATGAGTGGATGGTGGATGCATCTGGCGCAATAAGCTGTGGCTGGTCGAAGGCGACGAAACTATTGAACGATAGTAACCTGGGAACGCTGGAATAAAGTCAATCGTTGCTCATCTCTAGCTCTGTGCGCTGTCGCGCGGACCTTGTGCAGTCCTGCGCACTACGCTGGGAAGCGGTCCTTTATGGTGAGAGAAATGCAGCATCCAGTCCGCATCGCGATCGTCCAACGCTGGGCTGCAGCGCACTGTCTGCGCCAGACGTCGGCATGGACAGCGGCGCATAAACCTTTGCATTGGATAACCCGCCCGACTTCCAGCGGGACCTACTGGCGGACCGCACACCAGCCGTGCATGTCGCAGCAATGTTTGCCCTGGTTATGGTCGTGAAGGGCATCTTGCAGGTTCTGAATGCGGGTTCATTGAGGGTCTTCATGGGAGTGAGCATGTTGCATCTAGACGCCACCACAGCAATGGGGATCTTCCTCGCCACTGTGGCCCGTTCCATGCCGCAGCTCGGCATGGCCCTGGTCCTGGTGCTGTTACCGCTACAGCTGCTCGCCGGCGGCGCCACGCCACGGGAAAGCATGCCCCACTCCGTACAAACCGTGATGCTGACCGTGCCGACTACCCACTTTGTTGCAGCCGGCCAGGCCATTCTTTTCCGCGACCTGGAATTGGCGGTGGTGTGGCCGCAGTGCCTGGCGATTGTTGGCATCGGCACTGTGCTGTTTGCGTTATCGCTCGCACGCTTTCGCGAGACAATCGCCGACGCGGCATCAACGTGCCGAGTGACAAGCGTCAAGCAATGACTTCAACGATGCAGGCGCTGCGCAACGCCGGCCAGAGCCTGTGGCTGGATAACATTACCCACGGCTTGCTGGGCAGTGGGCAACTCGCGCGCTATATCAGCACTGCGTCCATCACGGGCCTGACCTCCAATCCCACCATCTTCGCCCATGCCATGACCGGCAGCAGCCAATACGACCAGACCATGCACCGCTTGGGCAGCGCAGGTCTGGCTGGCGAGAATTTGTTTTTTGAGCTGGCGTTGCAGGACCTGCGCGCGGCCGCCGCACTGTTTCACCCGGTATTCCTCGCTACCGATGGGGTGGATGGCTGGGTTTCGCTTGAGATCTCACCGCTGCTGGCCGACGACGATGTCGCTTCGCTCCATGCAGCGGCGCAGCTCGATGCGCGAGCGCAGTGCCCTAACCTGTTCATAAAAATCCCTGGTACGCGCGCGGGACTGCTCGCTATCGAGCAGTCGATCGTCGATGGTGTTCCGATCAACGTAACCCTGCTCTTTTCCTGCACCCAGTGGCAGGCGGCAGCCGAAGCTTATATGTGTGCACTGGAGCGACGCCTGGCCTTGGGCCTCGACCTGCGTGTGAGCTCGGTGGCGTCGGTGTTTATCAGTCGTTGGGATGTCGCCGTCGCGACCGATGTCGCGCCCATGCTGCACAATCGCCTCGGCATTGCGATGGCAAAACGCTGCTACCGAGCCTACCACGAGATGCTCGCATCGACCCGTTGGCGCCGACTCGCCGCAGCGGGTGCGAGGCCGCAACGGCTACTGTGGGCAAGCACCGGCACCAAGGATCCCACTGCCCGCGACACACTCTATCTAGAAACATTGGTGGCCGCGGACACCATCAACACCGTGCCGGAACAAACACTGCTCGCCTATATCGACCATGGCAGGGCCGGCCCTGCGCTTGCAGATGATGGTGGCGACGCCGAAGCGGAGATCGCGCTGTTCGAACACGCGGGAATAGATATCGAAGCGCTGGCTACACGGCTGCAACGTGAGGGGGTGCAGACCTTCGCTAAGGAAGGTCTGAATAAGTAGCGTATTTCAGCATTGATGTCGTCCGTTATACCGAAATGAATTGAAAACGCGCGGAAACGCGTCGTTTATCGCGCTTCGTTGGGTTGTTTCCAACCAACGAAGCGCAATTCGGACGGAT
>JANOXY010000399.1:0-3827 GCA_031418675.1 Pseudomonadota bacterium | reverse complement strand
CCATCCCAGGCGGCGTCCATCGAACCCCAGGTGGAATGACTGCACCAGATACGGTCCTGGCTATCAACCAGCGGATAATTGCTGCCAAACAGGGTGCGGCCATTAAGCGCGCCGACCAGCAACTCAACCTCACCGGTGCTTGGATCGAGCCGCTGCAAGGGTCCGTGCCCATCCTCAGGGCCACCGAAGTTGGCGATAAGAATGCGGCCCTGGCGGTCCATGTTGATGCCGTTCGGTGCACCGCCCGCGCGCCCGACCCGCGTGATGCTGCCGTCGGCATTCAAACGCGCACAGGCACTGGCCTGATCCGCGAGCCACACCGTGCCATCGCGCGCCACCACCACATCCTCGGGACGCTTCACCCCCACCGCCACTTTTTGTGCGCCGGCGAGATCGATTTCCTGCAAGGCCATGGGTATTAACGCTCCCCGACGCGTGCCGCCGTGGCAGCGCGCGTCGTCGTTTGTAAATCCAGATGACGGCACGCCAGGCGTGCCGAGGGCGGATTATAAGCACGCCACGACATAATGCAGAATTTGCGCGTTGGCAATTGCAAACACGCGGCGCATCACATCAGAGCCCACCCGATCTCGGCATGAAGCGCCGGGAGGTCGCGCCCTATACTGCCCACGCCTGGCAGCATGCTGCGGCGAGTGATTATTTCCCTACGACAATTCGGACCCAGATGAATCAAACACCCGCCGGCAGCAGCGCAGTGCGCGACATGATCGCGCACCAGCTGGGCCATGTGCTGCGTGGCGAAATGCCCACAGCCAGTCACCTCGACATTGTTGAACTGCACCGCACCTCCACCGGCCTGTCGCGCGAGAACTGGGTGTTCGAAGCGCGCTGGCGCGAACAGGGCGAGGTCCACGCGCGGCGCATGATCCTGCGCCGCGATCCACCGGCCAGTCTGTTGCTCACCGACAGGCGCTGGGAATTCAAAGTCCTGCGCGCCTTGGAACGCACCTCGGTGCCGGCACCGGCGGTGCGCTGGGTCGATAGCGGCGAGTGCGTGTTTGGTGCGCCGGCCATGATCATGGATCTGCTGCCCGGGGACTGTGATTGGCATGTGCTGGCGGGTGAGCGGCCACTGCCCGAGCGCGTGGAGCTCGGGCGCCGCTTTATCAATCTTCTGGCCACCATTCAGAAAGTGGACTGGCGCGCGCTGGGGCTCGGTGACGGGCGCGCCGAGGGTGCTTACGGCGCCCACGCGGAGCTCGACTTCTGGGCCGGCGAGCTGGCCCGCGTGCAAGTGGAAGCGTTACCGGAAATGGCCCTGGGCCTGGCCTGGTTACGCCGTCATGCACCGCCAGCACAGGCCATCGTGCTGGTGCATGGCGACTTCAAACCCGGCAATGCTTTGTTGGTCGACGGCGAGATCAGCGCCATGCTCGATTGGGAAACGGCGCATCTGGGCGACCCGCTGGAAGATCTGGGCTGGATCACCAATCCACCGCGCGCCCGCGAACAGCAGATCCCCGGCAGTTGGGAGCGCGCACAGATCGTGCAAGCCTTCTGCGCCGCCACGGGTTTTGACGTTGATGCCCGCGCGCTCAACTGGTGGAACGTATTTTCGTGCTGGAAGCTGGCGGTGATCATTCTCACCGGTGTCGAGGCTTTTGTTGCCGGCAAGCTGGATCGCATTTATCACAATCCCGTGTGGCTGTTTCAGCAGATGTTATCGATGATGAAGGATTGAGTGATGCGACCCACCGTGACCGAACAGCTGGAAGGCATGTGCCGCATACTCGAAAACGCGGTCGCACCAGCGCTGGCCAATGACTACACCCTGGAAACCCTGCGCAGCCTGGTGGCCAACGTGCGCATGTTGGGCCGCGCCTGGCATCAACTGCTGCCGTTTTTGCACTGGGATAATGGCGAGATGGCTGGGCTGCTAACGACGGCCGCGCACAGCGCCGCGCCGGAACTGCAAGCGCGCATTACAGCTGCGCTCAACGCTGCGCCCGCCGACGCCAGCGATGGTCAGGCTGCCGAAGCGCGCAACGAACAGTTGCGCGTGCTGCTGACGGAATGTCTGGAGAGTCCACCGGCGCTGATGGAAGCAATCGCCAGCCATCTGTCAGAACGATCGCGACGTTACCCATTGCGCCTGACCGGCGCCGTACCTAAACACAAGGGCTAGGGACGAGGAATTGCCACCATGCTGACTGCGATGGACGACACCCTGTGGCACCAGATCGCCAGTACCTTCGATCATGTTGGCACCAGCGATCCGCGTTTTTTTGATCGCCACTGGTTTGCTTTTTATGCACCCGACGGCAGTAGTGCGGCACAACTGACCATGGGCGTGTATCGCAATATGAATGTGCTGGACGGCGCGGCCGTCGTGATCAATGGCGGCCAGCAGTACAACGCGCGCGCGTCCCAGTCCCTGGGCCGTGACTTCGACATGCGCTGCGGCCCCATTACCATCACCACCCGCGAGCCTTTGCAGGCGTTTGATCTCGGCATTGATGCCGGCACACATCTGCGCGGTGAGATCGCCTGGCAGGCGATCGTGCCACCCCATGAAGAACAACCCCATTTCCGTCGTCAACGCGCGCGCGTGGTGGAGGATTATCAGCGCTTCGATCAAATCGGCCTGGCCAACGGCTGGTTGGAAACCGACGGTCAACGCGTAACCGTGAAAGACTGGTGGTCGTGTCGCGATCATTCCTGGGGTGTGCGGCCGCGCATGGGCATACGCGAACCGGTGACCGGCGCGGAAGAAGGTCTGGACGAACGCGGTTTCACCCTCGCTTTTTTATTCTTCTCCACCACAACCCTCGCCGGCCATGTGCAGTTGAATGGCCGCGAAGGCGAAGCGCGCTACATCACCGGCATGATCCGCGAGATCACCAGCGGCCGGGAATGGGCGGTCGACAAGCTCGACCTGGAGGTTGAGTTACACCCGGGCACACGGCGCTTTTGCCACGCAACGCTGCGCGCGACCTTGGATGATGGCACCCCTCTGACGTTACGCGCACAAGCCATAGGCACGGCCATCGCCATGCAGGGGCTCGGTTATAGCGGCGGTTACAACGACCGCAAAGGCTTGGGCGTGTGGCGCGGTGAACGTATTGTGGAAACCGATCGCTGGGATGTCTCGGCGCCGGCGCGCATTGTGTATGGCGACGGCAAGAGCAATGAACACTGGCATCGAATTCAGCCGGTGGCCGTCACCGCCACGCACGCCGGCCAGGCTGACAGTCACGGCACCGGCAGCATGACCTTGGTATTGAGCGGCCGCATTGCCAGTCTCGGATTGGGTTGAATAAACATGAGCAGCCATACCCCCCTAAGCGCCAACGATAAACCACTGCAGGGCATACGCGTGATTGAATTCGCGCAGATGGTGGCCGCACCCTCGGCGGCGCTGCTGCTCGCCGACTACGGTGCGGATGTGGTCAAAGTGGAGCCTCCCGAAGGCGACAACGCGCGACGTTTGTTGTCGGCGGCCGCGACTCACCTGCCTGTCTCACCGATCTTCGTCGCCTATAACCGCGGCAAACGGTTGCTGCGCCTCGATCTGCGTGAGCCGGCTGATCTGGCCACGGCCAGACAATTGATCGCCGCTGCAGACGTCATGATCGAAGCTTCACGTCCCGGTGCGATGGAGCGCCTGGGGCTGGGCGCCGAAGCTGCGATGGCGCTCAATCCGCGTTTGATCTATGGCTCGGTGTCGGGCTTCGGTTGGACACCCTCGGTGGTGAACAAACGTGGTGTCGACATGGTGGTGCAGGCAGAGAGCGGCATCATGTCCATGACCGGCCCGGTGGAGTCGCCGATGAAAGTGGGTTTCACCGTGGTCGATGCCGCCAGCG
>JANOXY010000398.1:0-18549 GCA_031418675.1 Pseudomonadota bacterium | reverse complement strand
GACCCAGTCATCGGGGGTGCCATAGCCGTATTGGTCGATGATGTCCTGGCGCTTGGCGTTGATGCGATAAAGCTCGGCGCCTTCGGTCAGCACCCGCCCGATGCCGTGGGCGACCGGGCTGTGGGGGTCTTCCATGGTCTCGACCGCCGCGTGGTGTTTGCGGTGCACAGCGGTCCATTCGCGGGTATTCATGCCGGTCGTCAGCCACAGCCACAGCCGGAAAAAGTGGGCAGGTAACGGGTGCAGATCAAGCGCACGATGGGCTTGATTGCGATGCAGATAGATGGTGATGCTGGCGGCGGTGATTTGGGTAAAAACAAGCGCGACGAGGGCGTAACCCCACCACGGCATAACCACGAGTCCTTGCAACATGATGCTCCCCATTTGGGTTTGATCTAAGGCTCAACGGGAGAGACGAGGCGTGACTGTGTCACCCTCGCCGCCCAGTTGCCGCCGCACGTTAACGCGATCCCTACACTTTTGACCAGATGTTCCTGTTCTTTCGTCTGTGTCAGAAGCAATCGAGATGGATTTACGGGCGCATTTTGCCCCGGTTCGATCTGAATAGCGCCCGACCATCCTCAAAGTTTATCGTCTACCGAGCCCGCTGCGACTTTTTCCAGGTGCAGGTTGCCCGCGGCGTCGGTACGGCCCTGCCACGCCGCATCGATAAATGCGCTGGCAACCGAGCTGAGCACCACAGCCGGTCCAGCCAAGCGTTCACCCGGGATCAATTGCGCCTGGGCGACCACCGGTGGGCCCGTTGGGGAGCGAGGTGGCAGCACGAGCGTCTCGCGGGTGAGGCTAGCCAGATCCGGCGCGGTGGTCTCGACGTCGACTGCGACGCGCAGATTAACCAGCTCCAGCTCACGGTCAAGTGCGTGCCCATAGCGCCGTTGGTGTTCGGCGGCGAAGTTGCTGGTCAGGGTCTGCCGTGCCTGCCACGACAGGTTGAGGGCAAACGACTGGCCGACATAGCAGATGTCCAGCGTGCGCCGGGTGCGCAGCGCCGTAGCGGCATGACCTTCGATGGCCAGGGCCTCTGCCGCGCCCTGTTCGAGACGCGCGTAGATGGCTTCGATGTCGCTATCGCTGATGGCAGCGAGCGGCTTACGCAGGGTTTGGGACAGGTGGCGACCGGGTCGCGCCACCGTCATGCCTAGGGCCGACAACACGCCGGCGTAGGCGGGCACCAGGGCGTGGCGCAGACCCAGGGCGCTGGCCAAGGCGCACACGTGCAAACCACCCGCGCCGCCGAAAGACACCAGGGTGTAATCCCGCGGATCAATCCCACGTTCAACGGAGATCACCCGCAGCGCCTGCTGCATGTGATCGTTGGCCAGATCGATGATGCCCTGGGCCGTGCGCTCCACCGACAAGCCACCCAGCTGAGCAGCGACCCGCGCCACCGCGGCCCACGCCGCATCGGCGTCGATGCGCAGTCGCCCACCCAGCGCGAGGCCTGCCGGCAGCCGACCGAGTACGACATTGGCGTCGGTGACAGTGGCCTCAAAGCCGCCCAAGCCATAGCAGGCGGGGCCGGGCACCGCGCCCGCCGACTGCGGACCGACGTGCAGCAAACCCGCTGCGTCCACGCGCGCCAAGGAGCCGCCACCGGCACCGATGGTATGCATATCGACCATCGGTACCGCCACCGGGTAGGGGCCGATGCGGCCCTCGCTGGTCAGGATAAGCTCGCCCTCGACCAGGGCAACATCGGTCGAGGTACCACCCATATCGAATGTAAGCAGGCGCTCACATTCAGCCTGATGGGCGATATATCTGGCACCAAGCAGACCGCCGGCCGGCCCTGAGAGCAACAGGTTGACCCCGTGACGGGCCGCAAATGCCGGCTCGGCGGTCAGTCCGGAACTCTGCATCACGGCCAGGCGGGCGGGTGCCAGACGCTCAGCGAGTACGCCCAGGTAGCGTTCCATGAGCGGGCCGACGTAGGCGTTCAGCCAGGTTGCCATGCCGCGCTCGTACTCGCGGACCTCGGGCAACACGTCACTCGAGCAACACACCAAACAGGGCAAGCCCGCCAGTGCATCAGCGATGCGGTACTCGAAACTCGGGTCACGGAAGGTAAACAAAAGGCAGACGGCGACGGCCGCCGGGGCTAGGCTGTCGACCTGTTGACGCAGTGTCACCAACTGCTGTTCGGATAAGTCGTCAACCACGCTGCCATCGGCACCCAGGCGCCCGCCCGTCTCCAGGCACAGCTCCCGCGGCACGGCAGGTGGCAGCGCGGTCGGCGTGAGGTCATAGAGCGCGGCGCGCGCCTGCCGTCCGATGCTCAGCAGGTCGCCAAAACCGTGGTTGGTGATAAACACCGTGCGCGCGCCCTTACCCTCCAATACCGCATTGGTCGCGACCGTCGAGCCATGCACGAGGCGTGCGTCCTGACCCAGCACTCCCAGCGCGACCAGACCAGCCAGGATTGCCTGCTCGGGAGCGGCCGGTGTGGAAAGCTCTTTGTGTGTGACCAAGCGCCTGCCGTCGAACAACACAAAATCGGTGAAGGTGCCGCCGGTGTCGATGCCGATGATGGGAAACAGTGGGGCGGACACAGATTGGGATACCAGGGGCAAAGTCGGCATGCAGTATAAAGGGCGACGAACGGCAACGACGTCACGCGCCTTGGCAGGCCCGCTCACCTCACCAATAATAGCCGCCCATGAACGACGAGGTCCTGTTGGCGGCACGCGGGCTGTCCCGCTATTACGGCGCCCGACAGGCGGTGTGTGACGTTGACATCGTGCTCAAGCGCGGCGAAATCCTCGGCTTCCTTGGCCAGAACGGCGCCGGCAAATCCACCATCATGCAGATCCTCTGTGGCGCGCTGGCCGCCTCCCATGGCACGGTCGAGATTGGCGGTCAGGCCTTGGCGAGCGCGCCGCTGGCGGCCAAGGCCCAGCTCGGTTATCTACCGGAAATTCCACCGCTGTATCGCGACATGCTGGTTGATGATTACCTGAGCGCCTGTGCACGTCTGCATGGTGTGCGGGCCGATGCGGTGGGTGCTGCGGTGGCGAGCGCGCGGCAACGCTGCGGGCTGAATGAGGTCGGCGGACGGCTGATCGCCCATCTGTCCAAAGGCTATCAGCAGCTGGTTGGCATCGCCCAGGCCATCGTGCACGACCCGCGTGTGCTGATCCTCGACGAACCGACCGCGGGCCTCGATCCGGGTCAGATCCGCGAGGTGCGCGAACTCATTCGTGATCTCGGCCGTGAGCGCGCGATTATCGTGTCTACCCATATCCTGCCCGAGGTGCGCGCACTGGCAACCCGCATTGTGATCCTGCATCACGGCCGCGTGGTGCACGATGCCCCGGCCGCGGCGGTACGTCGACTGCGTGTGCGGCTGCGTGATGACCCGGGTCACGCCGCACTGGCGGCTTTGCCCGGTGTTGCTGCCGCGCAATCGAGTGAGCATGGCTGGATGCTGAACGTGGCCGATCCCGAAGCTGCAGCAACGGCCTTCGCTGCCCACGCCGTGGCCGCAGGCTGGGGTTTGATCGAACTTGAGCCCGATTACGACGATCTCGAACAACGCTTTCTGGCCGTCACCAGTGCTGCCGACCATCGTGTGTCGCCAGGCGTGAACTGATGTCTTCTTTCGGCGCTTTGTACCAACTCGAAGCGCAGCGGCTGTTCCGCCGACCCCTGGCGTGGCTGGTGTTGTGTGTGGGCTCGGCCTTGATGGCGCTGTTTTATCTGCTGTTGATGGTGCGCTATCTGGATCATGAAGCGTCCCTGCGCGCCAACGGCGTGACGGCGGAACTGCTGGTGCGTTATTTCGGCAGCGCCGCTTTGATCGTGCTGTTGCTGACTCCGCTGATCAGCATGCAGGCCGTTGCCAATGACAAACGCGACGGCATGTTGCGCTTCCTGTTTTCGACACCCGCTTCTTCGGCCGACATTGTGCTGGCGAAACTCGCGGCGGTTTTGAGCCTGGTGGCCCTGTTGTGGCTAGCCATCGGTTTGATGCCGCTCACCCTGCTGTGGGGTGCAGACATCGACGTCGGCGTGTACGGCACCAATCTGCTCGGGCTGGCACTGTTCATGACCTTGCATGCCTGTCTGGGCGTGATGTGCTCGGCGCTGACACGCCAAGCGGTCGCCGCTGCCGTGCTGGCGCTGGCCGTGTCGCTGACGCTGTGGCTGGCGGAATTTGCGCAACGGCTTGATCGCGATGCAAGCCTGCTGGGCAGTGTTTCAACACTTGCACGTATGCGCGGTTTTGCGCTGGGTGTGCTGAACATGGCAGACATCGTTTATTTCGTGGGACTGGCGCTGATGTGCGCCGTGATCGCCGTGTGGGCGGTGGAAGGATCGCGGCGTTACGCATGAAGTCTTTTGCACGTTTAGGTTTTGCACTCGTACCGGTGGTGTTATTCACTGCGGTCGTCACCGGCGTGCATACCCTCGATCATCACAATCTAGTTGTTGACGTCACACGCGATGCACGCAATTCCCTCGATCCCAAAAGCGTGCAAGTGCTGGCCATGCTACCGGCACCGCTGGAGGCGGTGGCCCTGGTGCCTGACCAGCCGGCCATACGCACCGCCATACGCGATTTTTATGCGCGTTATCAGCGCGAAAAACCCAACCTCACTGTGCGTTTTGTGGACCCACGCCAGGATGACAAAGCCATTGAGGCGCGGCGCGGACGATTGGGGGAGATCCTCCTGCAATATGCTGGGCGCTTCGAACGCGTGGATGAATTGAGTGAAAGCGCAACGACCAATGGCATGGCGCGTCTGGCGCGCGGTGAAGAAACCTATGTCGTGTTCCTCGCCAACAACGGTGAGCGACGGGTTGCACGTGAGGCCAATTACGATCTTTCTTTGTTTGCCGCCGAGCTGCAGCAACGTGGATTACGTTCACGCGAGTACGCACTCGGTGCGGGCCAGGACATCCCAGCGAACACCGCGGTGCTGGTGCTGGCCTCACCGAGTGTGGCCTACGTTGCGACCGAGATCGAAGAGATAGAACGTTATGTCGCGCGTGGTGGCAATCTGCTGTGGCTGACTGAACCCAACGCCAAACCTGCCCTCGCAGCACTGGAACGTGCGCTCGGATTTTCGCGACTGCCGGGCACCGTGGTCGATCCGGTCGGCTTGACCAAGTTTCGTGATCCCGCCTATGCCGTAGCGCTCGAGCATGTTGAACATCCGCTGCTGGCGGGCTTCAGTCAGACCGTCGTGTTTCCGCGTGCAGCGGGTCTGTTACCAAGGCCGAACATCGACTGGCTTGCGCAGGTGCTTGCCCATACCGGCGGCAGCGCCTGGAACGAGACCGGCACATTCGCTGGCAACGTCGGCTTTGATGGCGCCGACGAAGTGCAGGGCGAAATGAAACTCGCCCTGGCCTTGACCAAGGCCCGTGCAGCTGGCGGCGAACAGCGCGTGATGGTGATAGGTGACGGCGATTTCCTTTCCAACAGCTACGTCGGCAATCTGGGCAATATGGAATTTGGTCGACGCGCCATCGAATGGCTGGCCAGCGGAGATGCCTTGATCGATGTTGCGCTTCCGCGGGTGCCCGATGGAACGCTCGATCTTGCCCTGTGGCAACGGGTGACTGTCTTTCTGTTTTTTGGTGTGGGCCTGCCGCTCGCGCTAGGCATCAATGGTGTCTTGTTGTGGTGGCGGCGGCGTCATGCCTGAACTGCCGGAAGTAGAAACCACGCGGCGCGGCGTGCTGCCTTTATTGGGTGGTCGACGGGTCACCACGGTGCATGTGCACGATCGTCGTCTGCGCCAACCGGTGACCGCTGGTCTTGCTGGCATCCTGGTGGGCCAACGTCTGAACACCGTTGAACGCCGCGCCAAATACCTGTTGTTCACTTTCGACCAAGGGACCTTGATCGTGCATCTCGGCATGTCCGGCAGTTTGCGTGTGGTCCCGCGCAGCGCGCCGCGGCTGCCCCACGATCACGTGGAAATCGAATTTGGCCCAGAGCGGGTTTTGCGCCTGCGCGACCCGCGGCGTTTTGGTCTGGTGTTATGGACACGCGAGGATCCGGCCGCGCACGCGCTGCTGTGTAAACTGGGGCCTGAACCCTTCGATGATGGGTTCAGTGGCCACTACCTGTTCGAGCGCTCCCGCGGTCGCTCACTAGCCGTCAAAAATTTTGTCATGGATGCGCACATCGTCGTTGGCGTGGGCAATATCTACGCGAGTGAAGCCTTGTTTCGCGCCGCCATTCATCCCGCTCGTGCCGCCGGGCGAGTCAGTCGCGTGCGTTACGACGTGCTGGCTTTACACGCCGTGACGGTATTGCGCGAAGCGATTGAAGCCGGTGGCACGACCTTGCGGGACTTCATGCGCAACGATGGCGAGCCGGGTTATTTCAGCCAGAACCTCAAGGTCTATGGACGGCAAGGGCAAGCCTGTGAAATCTGTGGCAGCGCGATCGCCATGAAGGTGATCGGCCAACGCTCAAGCTTTTTCTGTGGCAAGTGCCAGCGCTAAGCTCGTCGCGTTATTTCTTGCGGCCCCCTGTAGGTCCGAATTTATTCGGACATTCCCTTCCAGAGCCGAAAACCCGGCGTGTGGCCACGAATGTCCGAATAAATTCGGACCTACATGGTCTTATTTTGTCGCGGGGGTCCACACTTCGGCGCGCCCTTCGCCGCGCGGATCGCTGGCGGCCTGTACGGTGCCACTGGTGCGGTCCCAAGTGATGGCGTGCATGTTGCCGTAGCGGCGCTTGGATTCATTGAGTTTGTGGCCCTTTGCAACCAGGCCGGCCTGGGTCGCGGCGTCGAGGCCGCCGGCTTCGAATTCCACCTGGTCGGGCAGGTATTGGTGGTGATAACGCGGCGTGCTCACCATCTGCTCGGGGGAGCCGCCGCCAGCAAACTCGAGCACACCTAAGAGCACCATGGAAATGATGCGGCTGCCACCCGGTGTACCGAGGATGCCGATGCGATCGGGGCCTTCGAGAAAGGTTGGTGTCATGCTCGACAATGGCCGTCTGCTGGGGCCAACGGCGTTGGCCGAGCCACCGACCAGACCGTAGGCGTTGGGTGTCAGCGGGCTGGTCGCGAAGTCGTCCATTTCATTGTTGAGCAAAACACCGGTACCTGCGGGAACGCTGGCGGCGCCAAAGGGATAATTGACGCTGAGGGTGGCCGCAACACGATTGCCAGCACTGTCCAGCACCGAATAATGGGTGGTGTGATGATGGGGGTCGGTCGTGATGGGCGGCAGACTCGCACTGGGTGTGGCATGGGCAAGATCGATCTTGCCGGCAAGCTCAGCGGCGTAGGTCTTGTCGATAAGGTGCGCAATCGGCATTTCGACAAAATCCGGGTCCCCCAGATAGTCGGCGCGGTCGCGATAGCTCAAGCGCATGGCCTCGATCACAGCGTGCATGCGGTCGACCTTGTTCAGATCCCGCAGCTTAAAGTGCTCAAGGATGTTCAGCGCTTCCAGCATCACCACGCCGCCCGAGGACGGCGGCGACGCCGACACCACGCGTATGTCGTGGTAACGACCCACCAGCGGCGTGCGCTCTTTCACACGATAAGCGGTGAGGTCGTCCTTGCTCCAGATGCCACCATCGGCACGCGCACCAGCAACCAGCCGCGCAGCGAGATCGCCACCATAAAATCCGTCATTGCCACGCTCGGCAATGGTGCGCAGGGTGCGGGCGAGATCGGGTTGGGTAAGGACGGTGCCCAAGGCGGGGGCTTTGCCGTCCCGCAGGAAGATCTGCGCCGCATCGGATTGTGGTTTAAAAGCCGAGGCGCGGAAGCCCGCCATGATGGCGTAGTGCTCGGTGACCGCGAAGCCCTGCTCCGCCAGTGCAATGGCCGGTGCGAGATCCTGTGCCAGGGAAAGCCGCCCGTAGTGCTTGGCCACGTAAACCAATCCGGCCGGCAAGCCGGGGATGCCGGCCGCGAGTGCACCATTGAGCGAACGCACAGGAGCAACCTTGCCTTGTGCATCAAGAAACATCGCCGGTGTTGCTGCTGCGGGCGCGGTTTCGCGCGCATCGATCATGGCATCGTGGCCGGTTTTCACGTCGTGTACGAGAAAAAAACCGCCACCGCCGATGCCCGAGCTATAGGGTTCGACCACCGCTAAGGCCGCCGCCACTGCAATCGCGGCATCAAAGGCATTGCCTCCGGCGTCGAACACGGTGTGGCCCGCAGCGGTGGCTAACGCATGGGCGCTGGCGATGGCGTTTTGCGCGGGTATAGCAACCGGTTCGCGGGCCGATGCGACTAGCGGCCCGGCAAGCAACAGGCAGATGAACAACACACGCGTGAGTCGGATCATGGGAGCTTTTCCTCATCCCGCGCGGTGGCGGTCAGGGTGTTGAATTTGGCCAGTAGCGAAAGGCGGTCTTCCGGGTATAGCGGGTCTTGCGGAATACAATCGACCGGACAGACCTCGACACATTGCGGGGTATCGAAATGACCAACACACTCGGTGCAGCGCGCTGGATCAATTTCGTAATGCAGCTCGCCATCATAGATGGCGCCATTCGGGCATTCCGGCTCGCAGACATCGCAATTAATACATTGCGCGGTGATCTTAAGGGCCACTGCCTGGCCTATCGCAAGCTCAGCGCGGGGGCGCCGGCGTTCGGCGACTGCTGACGCGCTCGAGCAGGACCTGTTTGATATGGGGATGGACAAAATCGCTGATATCACCGCCCAAGGCGGCGATCTCGCGCACCAGGGACGATGAGATGTAAGTGAATTTCTCCGAGGTCGGCAGAAAAACCGTGTCGGCCTCGGGCATCAGCTTGCGATTCATGCCCGCGAGCTGGAATTCGTATTCGAAGTCCGTGACCGCGCGCAGGCCGCGCAGGATCAGCGAGGCATGGTTGGCCCGGGCAAAATCAACCATGAGACCGTCAAAACGCTTGACCTCGACGTTGCTCAAATGGCTCAGGATCTCGCCCGCCAGCTCAACACGTTCATCGACCGAGAACACGGTGTTCTTGGCCGTACTGCCGGCGACGGCGACGATCAAACGGTCAAACAGCGGCGCCGCGCGACGCACGATATCGGTATGCCCGTGGGTGATCGGATCGAAGGTGCCGGGATAGATAACGGTGATGCCCAATGCGGTTCCCCGAGTTTGCGATGGTCGGGAATGATCACGATTCCGGCGCAGATAGTCTAGCCCGCATTTTTTACACCCTGTCGTGCTGCCGCCACGACGATAAAACTGCGGGAAAGAATACGTCAGGCGGTATGGCGCAGGAGCATATAGCGTACCTGGCGCGTGGTGCCTTCGCGGTGGAGGGTAAGTGGGCCTAGGTCGAAGCTCGCTTCGCGCTCGCATTCGACATAAACCAGCGCATTTGGTGCGAGCCAGCCGCGCACCAGGCGGCTCAGGACGGCCGCCACTTGGGTGCGGTGAAATGGTGGATCGACGAATACCATGTTGTAAGACGTGGCTGGGCCGTTCAGCCAAGCAAGCGCATCAGCGCCATGGATACTTGCCGCTTCACTCTTGAGCCGTTCCTTGAGTGCGTTCATGCGCGCTACCAGCGCGCCATCTTTTTCCACCAGATCCGCACTGTGGGCGCCGCGGGAGAGTGCTTCGAAACCCAGCACACCGGTGCCGGCATAGAGATCGAGACAGCGCGCGCCGGGCAGCTCGGGAGCCAGCCAGTTGAACAGCGTCTCACGCACACGGTCGGCGCTGGGTCGCAGCTGCTCACGGTTGGCGACCGCGATGCGGGTGCCGCGCCACTGCCCGCCGATGATACGGATGCTGTGCTCGGCGGGGCGGGTCATGGGGATTCAGCGAGCCTTCAATTCACTGGTGGTGGGACCAACCACGACCGTCGTCAGACGTTCGAGAGGCACGCGTCGCGCGAAAGCTTCTTTGACCATCGCCGGCGTCACTTGCGCGACTTTGGTGGCGAAGGTCTCGAGATAATCGAGTGGCAGATCATAGAAACCGATCATGGCGAGATATTCGGCGATCTGGCGATTGCTCGATACCCGCAGCGGAAAGCTTTCGACGAGATTCTGACGGGCGGCTTCGATTGTGCCAGCGGGGGCGCCTTGTTCGACGAAGTCACGGATCGTGTCGCGCAGAACCTTGAGCGCCTCGTCCTGCTGCTTTCTGTCGGTCTGCAACTGCGCGGCAAAGGGGCCTGCTTCGGCCATCGCGTTAAAGCTGCTCGATACGCCGTAGGACAAACCGCGTTTGTTGCGCACCTCGTTGAACAAAACGGACACCAGGCTGCTGCCGCCCAGGGCATGGTTGCCAACCAGCAGCGGAAAATAATCGGGATCGCCGCGTTTGATGCCGGGAATGCCGATGATGACGTGGCTTTGAATGGAGGGAAAATCCACGTGCTTTTGCTGTGCGGGTGGTATTTCGACCGGCGGCAACGGGGGCGCGCGTTCGCCGCTGGGTAAGGCCTGACTGAGCTGCTCCGCGATCGCCGCTGCACGCGTGCGGTCGATGGCGCCGACCACGGCGATGACGGCATTTCGGGCGACGTAATAACGTTGATAAAACGCGCGTATGTCCGCTGGCGAAAGTGCGGCGATGCTGGCGGCTGTGCCGTCGGGAGATGAGCCGTACGGGTGCTTGGGATAAAGACTGGCGTAAAACACATCGGCGGCGAGGGCTGCCGGCGATTGTTCTTTGTGCTTGAGGCCGATCAAGGTGCGCGCTTTGTCGCGCTCCACGGCGACGCTGTCGAAACGCGGCTTAGCCAGCGCGGTCACGAATAATGCCAGCGCGCGATCAGCGTGGGCGCCATCGGCCAGCGTGCGCAGACTGGCGTAGGCCATATCCCGGTCGGCGCCCTGGCCCATGATCGCGCCAGTGGCGCTCATCTGTTCGTGGAACGCATCGGCGTCGAGATCACCTGCTCCCTCATTCAGCAAGCCATTGGTGAGGCCGGCGATGCCCGTTTGATCAGCATCGCGAGTGCTACCGGCAGCAAACACAATCCGCGTGTCTATCATCGGGATTTCCGGCGCCGCGACAAAATATGCCCGCGCGCCGTTGCTGGTCTGCCAGGTTTCGATCTTGGGGGCGGCCGAGGCGCTCGACACAGCGAGCAGGCACAGCAGCGTTGTGATGAATGGAAGATGGGTCATGGTGTCGCCTCCGGCTGCAGATAGGCCACCGTCAGGCCCTGGGGTACCAGATATTTTTTTGCTACTGCCAGTACTTGGTCGGCGCTCACCGCCTTGATCTTGTCGACGTAGGCGTCGCGGTATTTCCAGCCCAGACCGACCGCTTCGAGGGCACCGATGGTCATGGCTTCATGCTGAATGGAGTCCCTCTGAAAGACAGTGTCGGCCACCACCTGGGTCTTGATGCGTTCCAGTTCAGACGTGGTCGGCGGATGCTTGACGAGTCCGTTGAGCTGCTCGGTGACGGCCTGCTCCAATTTTTCGAGGCTGACGCCCGCGGCCGGCACGGCGTTTACGGAAAACAGGGTTGGCAAGCGCGCGGTGGTTTCAATGCCGGCGTTGATGCTGGTGGCGATTTCGCGACCACGCACCAGTTCGCGTTTGAGCCGCGCGCTATCGTCGCCGGTCAGCATGGCGGCCAGCACATCGAGGGCGTAGGGCTCCCACTCATCCACCCCTTCGCCGCGTAGCGTCTGTGCCAGCACCGGTGCCTTGTAAGCCATCACCAGGAAGGGCACGCGCGCCTTACTACTGTTCAATACCACCCGTTTGGTGCCGTTCTGGGGGATCTCGGGGCGGTCTTTGGGCGGCGCGATATCGCTCGCTGCGAGTGGCCCAAAGTGCTTTTTGGCCAGCGCAAACACCGCATCGGGCTGCACGTCGCCGACCACCACAACAATGGCATTGTTGGGGCCGTACCAGCGTTGGTACCAGGCACGCAGATCGGCCGCTGTCATGGCCTTGATGTCCGCTTCCCAACCGATGACCGGATAGCGGTACGGGCTGGTGAGATAAGCGACGGCTTCGGCGGCTTCCGCGGCCAGGGATTCGGGTGAGTCATCGGTGCGCATGCGGCGCTCTTCGAGGACGACGTTGATTTCCTTTTTAAACTCCGCGTCGTCAATGATCAAATTGCGCATGCGGTCAGCTTCGAGATCAAAACTGAGTTCAACATTGTCCGCCGACCATTCTTCGTAATAGGCGGTGTAGTCGGAACTTGTAAACGCATTCTGCCGACCACCGTGGGCGGCCACCGTCGTGGAAAATTCGCCCGGGCCAAAGCGTTTAGTGCCTTTGAACATCATGTGTTCAAGGGCGTGGGACACACCCGTGATGCCATCGTGTTCGTAGGACGATCCGACGCGGTACCAAACTTGTACCACTGCAACGTGGGCGCGGTGGTCTTCCTGCACGATAAGTTTCAAACCGTTGTCGAGCTTGTATTCGTGAGTAAGTGATGCGGCGTCAACACAAGCACAAGCGAGCGCACAGGACAGTACTGTGGCCAGAACAGGCAAACGCATGGTGAGGGCTCCGAAGGCAAAAAGGATCAGCGACCGCAGGCTTTCGGGACGGGCGAGGGGCGCGGATGTTAGGATAGCGCATTCCGCCGCGGCGGATTGTCGTAGTGAAATCGATCGCGCCCAAACTTAATGTTCAGTCGACTCAAAGCCGGTATTGCGCGCACGCGCGACAGTCTCGTCAACGGCGTACAGCGCCTCTTCACAGGTCGTACACGGCTTGACGCCGCGGCCTTGGAAACACTCGAGACGTTGCTGCTGTCGGCCGATGTCGGCGTCAGCGCGACCGCGCGTATCGTCGAAAAGGTCCGGCGCATTCCTGCCAACCAGTCGCCAGCGCAGGTTGTGCAAGATGAGATGACGGCCATCCTCGCGCCCTGCCAGCAAGCATTCGAATACCGGGCGCGACCCGATGGTCCCTTCGTCATTCTGGTAGTAGGCGTGAATGGCACCGGCAAGACCACCACGATCGCCAAGATTGCTCAACGCCTGCGCAACGACGGCTGCAGCGTGATGCTGGCAGCGGGCGACACCTTTCGCGCGGCGGCGGTTGATCAACTGCAACGCTGGGGTGAGCGCCTTGGTATTACGGTTATTTCCCAGGGGCCGGGCGCGGACCCTGCCTCGGTCATCTTTGATGCCTGCGCCGCCGCCAAAGCGCGCAAAATTGACGTACTGATCGCCGACACGGCCGGGCGACTCCACACCCAGGACAATCTGATGGCGGAGCTGGCCAAAGTCAGACGGGTAGTGAGCAAGTTCCAACCAGACGCGCCGCACGAAACGCTACTGGTGCTGGACGCCACCATGGGGCAGAACGCGCTTAACCAGGCGCAAGAGTTCATGGGTCAGGTGCAGGTATCAGCCCTGTGCCTGACCAAGCTCGACGGTACCGCCAAAGGCGGTGTGATCTTTGCGCTCGCCGAGCGCTTCCAACTGCCAATCCGTTATATCGGCATCGGCGAACAGGCAGACGATCTGCAAGTCTTTGATGCTCGGGAGTTTACCCGCGCTTTACTGGGAGATTTTGCCGGCTCCAGCGTCGATTCTGAATCCTGAGCGCTGAGATCTCGTGGCGTCCCAACCGCCACCCTGCGCCTCCCCGCCCCGTGGGGAGCGCTCCTGCAATTGATTCAAGTCAAAGTGAACCCGGGTCGCTTTTAGCACTCCAACCCGGGGAGTGCTAATATGAAAATAACAGAACGTACCGAGGTGTTTCTACCGATGACCCATGCAATGAACCTTAGTCTGCCTTCGACCGCTGGCTCGCTGGAAAGCTATATGGATGCGGTCAACCGCATTCCACTCCTGCAGGCCGAAGAAGAGCAGGAACTGGCACGTCGCTATCGGGAAGACGGGGATTTGGACGCTGCGCGTCAGCTGGTGCTCGCCCATCTGCGCTTTGTGGTGAGGGTGGCCCGCGGTTATAGCGGTTATGGCCTGGCCCAAAGCGATCTCATCCAGGAAGGCAATATCGGACTCATGAAGGCCGTCAAGCGCTTCGACCCGACAGTCGGTGTGCGTCTAGTGTCGTTCGCCGTGCATTGGATCAAGGCCGAGATGCACGAATTTATTCTACGCAATTGGCGCATCGTGAAAGTCGCCACGACGAAAGCGCAGCGCAAGCTGTTCTTCAACCTGCGCAGCGCACGCAAGGCCCTAGGCTGGATGGGCAGTAGCGAGGTTGATGCGCTAGCCAAGGAGTTCGGCGTAGAAAATCGTGATGTGCTGACCATGGAGCAGCGCCTGAACGCCCACGATGTGTCCTTCGACGTCAATCCTGACAATGAAGAAGAACAATTCGTGCCCGCTGCCTATTTGGTCGACAGGCGCTTCGAACCGACCGAAGTGCTGCAGCGCGAAGAAGCAGATGACAATCGCAGCGACGACCTGCACTGCGCACTGGCACGCCTCGATGAGCGCAGCCGCGATATCGTCACCAGTCGCTGGTTGGTCGAGCCGAAGCTGACCTTGCACGATTTAGCTGGACGTTATGGCGTTTCCGCGGAGCGTATCCGGCAGCTGGAGAAAAACGCCTTTAATGTCTTGAAAAAGGCCCTGCCTGGTTTCGAGCCGGAGGCTGACCCGCTCTGAGGTCGGCGTTTAAGCCTGGGATGGGAAGGTGCGCTGGAGCTTGGTCTGCGCACCGACGCGCACACAGAGGGAAATGAGATAGAGCGCAAGGAATAACGCGAAGTAGTATTCCTGAGGTTCGCTCCAGCGGATTTCAAAGGCTAGCTGCTTAACGCCCACGAGCTGTTTGTAACGCTGCGGTGCGCGGATCAGCTCAGCCATCACTGCGGTTGGCAGGCAATCCATGGTCGGCCAGAACCAGAAAAAAAATCCACCCCGGGCGTAGCGTGATCCGCGCTTCCATTCACGCACCGGGATCAGGATCCCACCGATAACGACCCACAGTTCAAGCAAGGCACGCGGTTTTTGATCAAACCAGCTGCTCATGTTGTGCAGATTGGTTTCGTTTTGGTCGTTCAGTTTTTCGATCGCTTCGGGCGTTGACCAATGAAAAAGCTGCTGGCCCCAGGACAATTCTTCACCCGCAAAATACACGCAAGCCAGCATTACCGTCGCAGACCAGCCGATAAACAGCCAGTCGCGGGACGGCAGCAGCCGTTTGACCAGTAGCGCGCCAAATACGGCGCCGATGATCGCCACGAGCGGCGTCGCGAGTTCGATGAGGCCTAGTTCGCCGTTGATCCACTGTTGATAGAAGGCCGGACTGACGAGCTTGGCAGGAATGATGATCAACACCAGCAGTGGCGGAAACCACCATCGCAGCCAGGTCGGTAATACAGGCTGCGGTCGTTGGTAGTCCATGCTCAGGCGCCGGTCACGAAGCCCATGATTGCCTGCCAGTAATGATCCAGGAAGAAAAAGAAAAACAGGCCGGTAAGGTAAACGATGGAATAACGAAAGGTCGCCCAGGCGATCTGGTCATCATCATTGCGCAGCATGGCAATGGCGTAATAAAGAAATCCCGCATCGAGGGCCAGTGCGCCGATCAGATAGACCGGGCCACTCATGTAAGTCACAAACGGCAGCACCGTCGAGATGGTGAGAATGATGGTGTAAAGCAGGATCTGCTTGCGCGTGAACTCAACGCCGTGGGTGATGGGCAGCATCGGGATCTGTGCTTTGGCGTATTCGTCGCGGCGATAGATAGCGAGCGCCCAAAAGTGTGGAGGGGTCCACGCAAAAATGATCAGAAACAACAGTAACGCGTGGGGATCGACCTGGCCGGTGACAGCGGTCCAGCCCAGTACCGGTGGCGCGGCGCCCGCGGCACCGCCGATGACGATGTTTTGCGGCGTCGCGTACTTGAGATACATGGTGTAGACAACGGCATAACCGATGAGCGAAGCGAAGGTCAGGACCGCCGTCAGCACGTTCACAAATGCGACCAGCAGATACATGGCCAGGGCGCCGATGAGAAGGGCGAAGGTCAGTGCCTGGGTGCGGTTCAGACCGCCCTGGGGCAGGGGTCGATTTTTGGTGCGGGCCATCAGCGCGTCAATGCGATGTTCGGCAACATGGTTGATCGCCGC
This sequence comes from Pseudomonadota bacterium, assembly GCA_031418675.1. Classification (GTDB taxonomy): domain Bacteria; phylum Pseudomonadota; class Gammaproteobacteria; genus JADJYF01. The sequence goes on along the minus strand of JANOXY010000398.1, from coordinate 2,550 downwards.
CGCCGAACCCGCCGCGAGGCCGATACCCAGCGTTGCGGGGATGAGGATCGCCAACGGAACGGCGCCGGGGGTCGCCAGGAACATGCCGATCACGGCGGTGAAAACAATCAGCCCAACAACCCGAGGCTTACAGAGCTCGGCATAATCACGCCAGTGGCCTAGCGCGGAGGGAACCATACTTTCGGTCAGCATGACGGCAGCGATTCAAAGACGGCGCGTGGAATGCACGAGCGTTATCAGGGTCAGTAGCAGCACCGCGGCGACACCGTTATGGGCAACCGCAACCGGCAAAGGCAGTCCCCCTAAGACGTTGGTGATCCCAAGGCAGACCTGCAGTGCGAGCGCGGCGAGTATACATGATGCGAGTCGGCGCAGGCGTGGCTTGCCCGTGTGCCAGGCGAGCATGGCCGTGAAGGCGACGGTCAGGGTCGCGACTAATGCACCGAGTCGATGACCAAGATGAATGGCCGTACGCGCCGGTGTATCAAGTACGCCAAATTCGTAGTTGATACCTAATCCCCGCCACAGCACATAGGCTTCGCGGAAGTTGGCGTGGGGCCACCACCGGCCCTGACAGGTTGGAAAATCGGTGCAGGCCAGGGCCGCATAATTGGCACTAGTCCATCCGCCGAGAAAAATCTGCAAGACCAGCACCAGTACCGCGATACGCGCCCACAAATAGAGTCCCCCCGCCGGCACCGCGAATACGGGCTGAGCACGCACGGCCAGCAAGTGCCACCATAACAAGCTGAGTGTTGCCAGCCCGCCAAGTAAGTGGGCGCTAACCACCAATGGTTTCAGCAACAGCGTTACCGTCCACATGCCCAGAAGACCCTGAAACATGACCAGGGGTACGAGCCAAAACACCACCGCGCTGCCGCCGACGGCGCGGCGTAAATTCGCCCGCGTGAAGGCTACGGCCAGAATCACGATGCCTAAACCTAAGGTGCTGGCGAGATAACGGTGGAGCATTTCCAGCCACGCTTTGCCGCTCTCCAGGGGGCGATGGTGCCAATCGGGATGCTCAAGATGCACATTGGCCACCCCATTTGGTACCGCGAGACGTCCGTAACAGCCGGGCCAGTCGGGACAACCCAGACCGGCGTTGCTCAAGCGCACATAGGCGCCAAGCACTATAACCGCCAAGGCCAGGGCGGGCAGCAGGTAGCACAGTAGTCGCAGCGTTCTGGCCATGTTTAATTGATGGCCGACCCGCGTAACAGGCGTTTGAGGTCTTCTTTGATGTGAGCTGGCGGTGCGTTGACAGGGAATATCATCATCGCCAGGCGCTGCGAATCCACGATTACGATGCCGTTTTCACGCATCACCCCACTACGGGTGGCGGTCTCGCGGGCGAGCAGGTCGCGGGCACCCCTATCGACGATGGTGACGGTTGGGCCGAGGGTCGTGGATGGTGGGCTGTCGATCAGGGCGGCGACGTGGACACGCGCGCCTTGGGCGCCCAGCAGTCCGCGAATGGTGGCCAACAGCTCGACCTGACTCACACACTCCTGGGCACAGGGCCCGGCCCCAAAATACACAAGTCCCCATTCGGCAGGCGCCAGTTCAAGTTTGGCAAGTGCCGCTCCGGCGACGATGGAGGAAAGATCAACCGGTGGCTGGATCAATTCGCCGTGATTGAGCTGTCGTGGTGGCGCCGCCTCCGGATGCAGGATCGCGAACCACCACGCCGCCAGGATCGGCGCGACAAAAGCCGCGAGCACGGCCAGCGGAACCCAGCGGTTGCGTGAGTGTGTTGGTGTCGGAAGGTTTTAAGTGGCAAAACAAAACGGGGGTGCAGTATGGTGTTCGCAATCCGAATGCTAAGCCGGAGATTCATAAACGGCTTTACATCGACTCCGACCCCACTCGCCTCGACTCAAGTGCAGGCGCCGCAGCCGTTGCATCGCAATGGAAAGCTTGGCGCACGGAAATGAACCGAGTCGTCGCTGGTAAGAAAGCCGTCTTGAAGGATGTCAGCAAAGAAATCACTTTGACAGCTGCATCGGGAACACCGCATGGAAAGAAACTGCGATACGAACCTGAAACGTATAAAAATGTACTCGGGTATTGGACCGAAGTCGACGATTGGGCGGATTGGGAACTTACTGTCCCCTACGACGGGAAGTATGAAATTGAAGTGCAGTGCGGCTGTGGCTCAAACAACAGCGGGTCCATCGTTCGGCTGGAGGTCGGAAGTGAATCACTTCAATGGACAGTTCGAGATACGGGTCATTTTCAGAATATGGTTATCGAAAATATCGGATCGATCCAACTCAAGTCGGGCACCATGCGATTGGCGGTGCGTCCACAAAGCAAAAAGGGGGCAGCTGTAATGGATATTCGAACCATTGTGCTTCGACCGATTGCCGAATAGAGTTTTATTGCGAAAAATAGGCAGGCGGCGCCTATGCCAATTTGCATTCCAACTACCCCTGAAAATCGAATCCAATGAAATGCTTGATACTTGCCTTTTTATTCACACTTACGATCAGCCCATTTGTCTGTGCGCAAACGCAGTGGCCGTCATGGCGAGGCCCGAATGGAAAC